>JAFEGU010000397.1 GCA_018239725.1 Verrucomicrobiota bacterium
TTCCGCGAATATGTCCAATATATCGCCGACCGCAGATTAGAAAGGATCGGGCTGAAAGCGCAGTACCGCTCAAAAAATCCTTTCCCATGGATGAGCGAAACAATCGATTTGGGCAAAGAGAAAAATTTCTTTGAAACCCGGGTCACCGAATACCAGTCCTCAGCTTCCTTAAGCTGGTCTTAAATTTTTCTTTCTCCTTGTCTAGCGCGGTATTTTTACCGCGCTAACATATTCATAAATTGTATTGGCCACAGGAATAGCGAAAAGCGATAAAATAGGTCGATCAAAACCTATCAAGACTGAATTTTATCATGCCTAGTAGTTTAAATTTGGATCCAGTCGTCCGCGCGCAGCTTACAGAAACTGCCCGAGCGCTCTATGAACGGAACGAAACTGCTGCTCAGCAAACAGTCCAGCAACTTTCTCCTGCGCTCCAAAATACGATCTACTTCAAACTATGGCAAGCCGCCGGCAGCCCAACTCAAGAAACACGTCCCGATATTGCTCATGACAACTTTGGAAGGCTCGCTTTCTTCAACCAAGAAGGTCGCACAGCAACGCTCCAGCAAAAGATCGGCGCGGTAGAAACTGTTCTTACAGATCTTATCGAAGAGGCGCTGCGGAATCAGCAGCCCGCATCGGAAGAAACTCCTCTTAATGGAGAACGGGTCCAGCTCAATTGCTTCTACGACTGCGGCTTCGATCCCCGGTTTTCAGAAGATGGGAACGTCTATCTCACACAGCCTCACCGTTGCTGGGGCGATTGCATCAAGACCATCCAAGAAGTGGTCGCAACGATCCTCTTTACACTCAAAGCTTATCTTAGCTGCAATAGCGAAGAGAGAAACTTGCGAAAGCTTATCCTATCCTGCGAAAAGCTAGAGAGGCAATGCTCCCGCTACGCTTACGATGGCCAGGTCGCAGCTTCCTATGATGGATATTCGATCAGCCTGTTTCCTACGGCTGAACATGACCTCTTTGAAAAATTAAGCTCCCTATTTAAAGCGATCCATCCTGATGAAGTCCATCCACCCCGCCTATTTCCAAGTGAACTGCTTCATTCCATCCATGCCATCAACAAACCCCAGACAACAGACTGGGATGCTGATCGAGCACGACCTCTTCCTTGGGACAACGGCGACCTTGATAGAAGCGCACGATGGGCATTGTTCCGATTATGCTCTGGCGTGTACGAGCATCCAACCCGCATAGACCGATTCGAGAACAACTATGTTCCCCACTACATCTTCATCCATGCGATCAAAGGGAGCAGCGCCGAGTTGAAATCCGCATGCCGCTCGCTGCGGACATCTCTTTCAGAGATCACGACCGATATGAGCTCAGCAACATCATTAGATGCTTGTAAAGAAAGGATCTCCCCTCAGATCGAGCGGCTAAAAGCCTGCTGGGACCGCTACGTCCAATCGCATGAACTCTTAACGGAAGTGCAGTCGGTCTTTTCTCAAGCCGACCACTTTGCTCAAAGCCACGAAGTCCATCGATGGGAAAGCTGCATCCCCTCCTTCTTAATGGGCACCTATCGGGAATACTGCTGTGCAAATTATGGCAAGAGCCACCACTTTTCCGACCAAGCGTCTCAACAAGGATACGACTCGATGAAAGCTGCATTCGAAGGACCATTTAACCAAACTCTCACCGGAAGGTTTTTCGCAGCAAGAGAGCAAGAAACCCACGTTTAAAAGCGGTCTGATCCTCTACTCCCATTCTGCTATCCTGTTTGTTCTACCCCCTCTCCACAACAAGCGTCATAAAACACTTATAATCTGACACTTAAACACACCTGTCAATTAAATAAATTAAACAACAAAAAAATAAATTTACTGTAAATTAAAATTCAACTAAATAGTCATTTTAATTATAATTTAACAACGAAAGAAACCTTAAAAATAAATAATAGGGGATATTTATGGCTTTTTTTGTACATGCACTTGGTGTCACAGGTAACATTATATACGGAAGACCACAGCTTCCAAGCTTTGTCGATGATTGTAAAAAACTAGCTAAGTTCATCGGCAGCCAACTACCGCAAAAACAGGGCCCAGAAAAAGTAGTAGCCTTGCTACAGCGAGCAGACCAACTCAAAAGTCCAGATGGACAAACTCGGTTAACTCAAAGCTCCCGGCAAGAGATCTTAAGCCGAAAAAATGATTTGATCGGACAATATGAAAGAATCTGCGGAAAATTCTTCAAAGATCCTCGTTCTCCGATCTTCCAAGCCTGGGAACGTTTTGCACAAGCAGAGTCAGCATACAATAGTTCCAACGCTACACCTTTTGACCAGACAAATCCTGGAGCTACAGATTCCAATGAAGAAGTCTTTCAAGCTTTCCAGGCCTTTTTGACTCTTGATCAACAAGCACGCGGCCTATTTCAACAGCTGGCCGACCTCGGCTCGACAATAAAATCCGACCCAGAGCTTCTTCTTGCTTTGGAAACTGAAAAAAACACAAACGTATCCAACCCACCGTCCGATGAAGAAGTTCGCCATCAGTATGTCATCGAACTCATGCTCGCTGCACCTGAAAATCCAGACCTGGCTTTAAGTGAAATCGTTGCTAAAAAGACCAAAGCGACGCTTGAAAAAATTCAACGACAAATCGATGCGCAAAAACATAACGTCGGAATCGATTGGAACAAAACAACAACCTATGGACTGACTGCCGTTGTTGTTCCTTCTGCAGCTTATCTCACTAACTTGTACTACAGCTAATCTATATCTACATTCACGTCCCCTCCATGGGGACGTGTCTATTTCTCAACACCTGATTGCAGAAAATAAGCAACCAAGCAATACTTCCGCTTTTTTTACTAAAAAAGCGGAGTTTTCAGCATATGAAGCAGCATCTAAAAGTTTTTTCCATCCTCGCATTGCAGCTTTTCAGCTGCGGACTTTCCGCCGTCGAAGAAACATCTGCCCAAGAGATCCCTTTGTTCTACTGGGATGCAAGACCGAAGCTTGGCTTTTCTAACTTTGGCGATGCCCTATCGGAAGCGATCATCGAAAGGATCCTTGGACACACTATCCCCACCACAAACGATCCGAATTGTTCCAGACAAAAACTGCTCGGGATCGGCTCAATCATGAACTATGCCCAAGACAACGACCTGGTCTGGGGAACTGGTGTCAACGGAACTGCACCCCAACAGTCTTACCGCTTTACCCAATTGGACGTCCGGGCAGTCCGAGGACCATTGTCAAGAGAATTTCTATTAAAGAGGGGCATCGATTGTCCTGAAATCTATGGGGATCCAACCCTTCTGTTCCCTCTTCTTTTCCCCGAATTCCAAAAGCCTGCCGATCCGCAATACGAGTTCATCATCATCCCCCATTTTTCCGACGAGCCCCTCTTTGCAGGTTGTCCCAACATGGTCAGCGTCAAGGAACATTGGTCGATCGTCGTCCAAAAGATATTAGCCAGCAAATTTGTGATCTCAAGCGCCTTGTCGGGAATTATCATTGCAGAAGCTTTCGGGATCCCAGCCCGTCTGCTCCAAATCGACAATAAGTCAAACACAGAAGATCTCTTCAAGTACACCGATTACTACCTTGGGACAAACAGATCAACGTTCCGATTCGCAACGTCGATCGAGCAGGCTTTGGAAATGGGAGGGGAACCTCTGCCCGTGTGCGATCTTGAATCGCTGAAAAACTCCTTTCCGTTCGACAAAGTGCAGTAAGTCCATAGGACCACAGAGGGCACAAAGGCGGCTCTGCGGCGCAAGAAAATTTGCTGATTTTATGCTGCGCAGCCGCCTTTGTGCCCTCTGTGTTCTCTGTGGTTAAAATATTTTTCCCAATCTTCTCTGTCCAAGCAACAACGTCGTAAACCATGGACAATATCCATTTTTTGAACTATACTTGTGAAACTTGATCAGTATGGAATACACATGGTCCATGAACCTCCGTTTCTGAACGCCCCCGGCGAACGCTATCACGATTTTGTGGTCACCAAGTACACTCTCATTGCAGAACTCAAATGCATTTTGCGCGAGCTGCTCCATATGCCAAGCGGAGCCCAGATCATGCACCTTGCAAACGATGATCCTGAAAACTTCTTCTGCCTCTCGTTCAAAACTCTTCCTACAAGTTCCAATGGCGTTGCCCACATCCTTGAGCACACGGCTTTATGCGGCTCAAAAAGGTTTCCCGTTAAAGATCCCTTTTTTGCCATGAGCCGGCGCAGCTTGAACACGTTCATGAACGCCCTTACAGGATCCGATTTCACCTGTTATCCTGCAGCTTCCCAGGTCGAAAAAGACTTTTATAACTTGCTCGATGTCTACCTCGATGCGGTCTTCCATCCCCAGCTTAAACTCTTGAGTTTTTTGCAAGAGGGGCATCGGTTGGAATTTTCGAGCCCGTCAGACCCAAAATCTCCGCTTGAGATCAAGGGGATCGTGTTTAATGAGATGAAAGGGGCTCTCACATCAGCAGATGCACGCCTCTGGCATGCGATGATGCACCGCTTAGTTCCCGATCTTCCCTACGCGTTCAATTCTGGAGGAGATCCCTACGACATCCCGAACCTCACCTACGAAGAGCTGATCCAATTCCATGAGACCTACTACCACCCCAGCCGCTGTCTCTTCTTCTTCTACGGCAACCTTCCGTTAAAACAGCACCTCGATTACATCCAGGAAAAAACATTAAAAAACGTCCAAAAGGTCGTTCCGATCCCTCCCCTTCCTCCGCAAAAACGGTTCGTAACGCCTATCCACGAGACGATGCGCTATCCCGTTTCCGAATCGGAAGAGGTCCAAAACCGGACTATCCTCTCCTTGGGATGGTTGACTGCGCCTCTGCTTGCGCAGGACGAGGTCCTAGCCTTGTCTGTACTCGATTCCATCTTGATGGAGACCGATGCATCTCCTCTTAAAAAGGCGATATTGGCCTCAAAACTCTGCGTTCAGGCGGATGCCTTCATGGACACAGAGATGAGCGAGATACCGTATGTCCTCGTCTGCAAAGGCTGCAATCCATCGAACCTTGAGCAATTGGAAAAGACCATCCTAAAGGCCCTTGAAGAGATCGTTTCGCAAGGGATCCCTCCCCACTTGATCGAAGCGGCGATCCATCAGCTCGAACTTGCCCGCCTTGAAATTTCGGGAGACCATGCGCCATTCGGTTTGACCCTGTTCATGCGCTCAGCCCTTGCAAAACAGCATGGCGCCGACCCTGAATATGCCCTCATGATCCACTCTCTATTCGAAGCGCTGATTGCCAAAGTCAAAGACCCATCCTACTTCCCCAATCTCCTCTCTAAATACTTGCTCAATAATTCCCACCGGGTAAGGATCGATATGCATCCCGACCCGGAGCTTTCTTCGGAAGAGATCAAGCAAGAGAAAAAATGGCTTCATGGGATCCAGGAGAATTTAACACCGGAGCAAGTTGATAAGATCCTAGCCCAGACGCAGCAGCTTGCCGCCTACCAAAAGCACACAGAGGAACAGTCTCTTGACTGCCTGCCCAAAGTTACACTTGATGATGTCACCCCTTTGGTCCGCGATTTTTCCCTGAAGCACATTCGGCACGGACATTTCGATATTTTCCACCACGATTGCTTCACCAACCATCTGCTCTATGCCGATCTCATTTTCGATCTTCCCAATTTATCGGATGAGGAACTTCCCTATGCTCATCTCCTCACCAGCCTTCTTCCCGAAATCGGAAGCGGCGATCGGGACTACGTCGCAAACCTGGAATACATCCAAGCCCATACCGGCGGCATCGGCGCCGCTTGCGCCCTTCACGTACAAGCAAGCGATCCGAAATTGTCCAAACCGTGCATCAATATCCGCGGAAAGGCCATTTACCGAAAAGCCGAGCCCCTTTTCCGATTGATCCGCGATACCGCCCTTCGTCCGCGCTACGATGAAAAGAACAGGATCCATGAACTGCTCATCCAGCTCAGAGACTCTCTACGCAACCGTTTAAATCGGCAAGGAATGCGCTATGCGATCCAATTGTCTTTAAGCGGATTCACTCCCGCAGCGCACATCAGCGAAGCATGGTTCGGAGTCCGCTACTACCAAACGATCGAAAAAATTTGCAAAGACCTCGATAACAATCTACCCAAGCTCGTCGATCAATTGCTCGATCTGCAAGAAAGGCTCTTCTCATTCCATCAGCCCCACCTTGTGCTCAGCTGCAGCAAGGAGATGCTCCATGAACTTGTCTCCCACGACTTTTATGGTCTGACCAATCTGCAAAGCAAACCCTTTACTCCATGGAAAGGGGAATTTCCTCTTCAGACCATCTCATCGCAAGCGCGCACCATCGCCTCCCAAGTCGCCTTCAACGCCGAGGCGTATAAAACGATCACCTACATCCACCCTCATGCACCAGCTCTTGTCGTTGCAACGCTTCTTTTGGACAACAAGGTCCTCCATCGAAAAATCCGCGAGCAGGGAGGTGCTTATGGATGCGGCGCCAGCTACACCGCCAGCACCGGCAACTTCTATTTGCATTCCTACCGCGACCCGCACATCGCAAAAACCTGGAACACATTCCATGAGGCGATCGATTCGATTGCCGGCGGCCATTTCACCGTCCAAGACCTCGAAGAGGCAAAACTGGGGATCGTCCAACAGCTCGACACGCCGATCGCTCCTGGAAGCCGCGGCCTGACTGCCTATAGCTGGTGGCGCGATGGCAAGAGCAAAGAGATGCGGCAGCAGTTCCGCGACCGGCTCCTCTCCCTCACTCCCAAAGAGGTCCAACACGCTATTGAAATGGAGATCCTTCCTAAAAAGGACAAAGGGGTCTTTGTCACCTTCTCCGGCAAAGAGCTGCTGGAAAGGGAAAACACTGCCCTTGCCCTCGAAAAGAAATCCCTGCCTATTTTTTCTGTCTGATCTCTAGAATTTATCTGGAGCTTTTGCCATACAGAAAGAATGGGATCGCAACGGAAAAAACGCTCATACGCTCTTAAGTTCATTTTTCTGATCGGCATCGTCAGCCTATTTGCCGACATGACCTATGAAGGCGCCCGCAGCGTCTTCGGCCCCTTCTTCCTTTCCCTTGGCGCCAGCGGAGCATTGATCGGCGCCGTTATGGGATTCGGCGAGTTTATCGGCTATGGAGTCCGCCTCCTTTCAGGTTATCTGACCGACCAGACACGCCGATACTGGCTGCTGGCATTTGTCGGCTACACCATTAATCTAATTGCTATCCCCCTGTTAGCCTTTGTCGACCAGCCCTACATGGCCGCCCTTTTGATCATTCTCGAAAGGTTCGGAAAAGCTATTCGTTCTCCTGCACGCGACACGATCCTTTCCTATGCCACCGCACATGTCGGCAGAGGCTTTGGATTTGGGGTCCATGAATCGATGGACCGGATCGGGGCTTTAACTGGCCCTCTTCTCTTGTCCGCTATCTTATTTTGGAAGCAGAGCTTCCATCTTGGCTTTGCTTTGCTGGCCATACCCGCTGCGCTCGCTTTGATCTCCTTGTTCATTGCACGCGCCATCTATCCACGCCCCCATGAAATGGAGTCCTCCCATCCGCATTTATCATCTAAAGGTCTAGATCGAAGTTACTGGACCTACCTTCTTGCCGTTGGATTGATTGCAGCCGGCTACGTCGACTTTGCTCTGATCGCCTTTCATTTCGGTAAAGTGTCGTTAATGCCGGTTGCTTGGATCCCTTTCATTTATGCCCTGGCCATGGCGGTCGATGGACTCGCTTCCCTTCTCATCGGACATCTCTTTGATCAAAAAGGATGGATCGTGCTTCCTGTCGTGACTTTCATCACAGCTTTTTTCGCCCCTTTTGCCTTCTTTGGAGGACTTTCAGGAGCAATTACAGGCATGGTCTTATGGGGAATTGGACTGGGAACCCAACAATCAGTGATGCGCGGCTTAGTTGCAAAGCTCGTCTCGGCTAACCACCGAGGCGCAGCTTACGGGTGGTTGAACATGAGCTTCGGTCTTTTCTGGTTCATCGGAAGCGCGATCATGGGACTTCTGTACGATATTTCTCCTCTTTACCTCGTCCTCTTTTCGGTCATTGCCCAGCTCGGCGCGATCCCGTTGCTCCTTTCTGTTCGAAAGAGGTCCTGATCCGCTTCTAAGCTTCGGCAACCATAAGCTCTAGCTGGACCTTCCGACCGAGCGCATCAACAGTTGCGATCCGTTTTGCTTTGACAAAGCAGCACTTTTCGAACATTTTGATGGAACGGGCATTGCGGACATCCGGATCAACGATGCAATACCGGAATTGGGTCCAAATCCGCTCTTGCAAAAACTGCAAGAGGATGCGCGAGCCCATTCCCATTGATTCAGGATCACCTAAAAATAGGTCCAGTCCGGCAGCATTGTTCTCGATTATTTCTTCGAAATGAACGATGCTTTCTCCTTCTTTCCAAGGAAAATCACAAACGCGATAGTGCTGGATGTAGCCGATCGGCGCTCCAGCATTCTCGATGATCCATCTCCAAATCGGCTTTTCTTCCGTTAATTTGTTCTGGACCTCATCGATCGTCCATTCCCGCAAAGAATAAAATTCTTGGACATGCGGCCTATTGAACCACTGATAAACGATCGGGATATCATCGGATGTGAAACTGCGGAACATGATCATGAGCTGCGGAATTTTTCTAGAGCTTCTTTAGCCCCTGCCATTAAGGGCATCCGGTCCACTTCTTGCGCCGATGCCCAGACATAACCTTGGTGCTCTGCAGACAACCGAACAAGAGGCATTTCGTGCAAACGTACACGGAACATGTGATAAACGTAATCAACATCAGGTTTTCGAAGATAGAGGGCGCCAATATGCTCCACTTGGGCAGAATTTGGGATTAGAATTCCCGTTTCCTCAAAGAGTTCTCTTTGCGCAGTATTTTCAATCGACTCGCCGCCCTCCTTTTTCCCGGCGGGAACACCCCACTTGCCAGGCTCCGACTTATGGTCTGCAATCTGCAATAACAGAATGCGGCCATCGATCTCCACATAACAGGCCGCCACTTCGACCTTAGCAAAAAAACCTTCCGGCTTGATTTCAAATATCTGAATCATGGTGCGCACATTGCTAAATTTTGTAAAACCTTTAACATTTCCGGCTTTAACGGCGATACTTCGGAAAAGAAGGCCGCGTCCGCCTTTTCTACAGCAGGGAGAGCTTGCTTCAGTTTATCTACGCCTACCTGCGTCAATGTGGAATGCTTGCTTCTCTCATCTGTTAGCCGCAAACGTTCAACAAGCCCTTTCGCCTCCAGGCCTTTTAAGATCTGGGAGGTCGTATTGGGATCTAATGCCGCCTGTTTGCCGATTTCCACCTGCGTGACCTTGTTCCCCGTCCGGGTCAGCCAGCCCACAGTCGCTAAAACCACAAACTGGGGATGGGTCAGCCCAAGCGGCTTCAGCACATCTTCAATGGCCCTGCGCCATAATGTACTCGCCCGCCAAAGCAAAAATCCAGGACTCTCTTCAGCAGAACGATGAGAGCTGATTGTTTCAAAGTTCACTTTCCGCATCGGACAGTTCGACCTCCATCGATGAAGCGATCAAGAGAAAATCCTTTTTTTCAATGGCAAAGCAGCCCCGCCGAAAAGGAAACCCCCACCGGCGCTTATCCCTGATGAAAGAGAGCGTATCGATCATCGGTTCAATGGCAGCTTCTTTGATCTGGACAAAAGCCACATCGCGCCGCCAAGGAATAAAATCGTCGCTCATTTTGAAAAGATACGGCTCTTTTGCTCCGATCTTTCCCAGGGCCGTCCATTTCCGGCACGGCATCTTCTCTCCAAACCGCTCTGTCGGAGAATAATAGACGATCCAATCCCCCGCTGTCATCTGTTTTAATGGCCCCCCTTTTCCATGGCAGACCTGTGCAAATCCTCCCGCAACGCCCCGTTTCACATGTTCCCGGCTGGCAACGCCTATCCAATATCTCATCCTTCCTCCTTCAGACGATAAACGCGGATCCGATGCCCATCCGGATCGAGCGCTACAAACGTCCTGCCAAAGTCCATGTCTGTCGGCTCCTGCGCCATCGCAACGCCTTGGTCAGCCCATTTCCGGTAAAGCCCATCGATATCCTCTTCACTAAAGGCGATCTCGGAACCGCCCCCTTTTGCCAATACAGCCGGCTCTGCTGTTTGAGATGACCAAAGCCCCAAGCTCACCCCATTGGGCAGGCCAAAGAGCGCGAAGGTTGCCGACTCCTCCAAAGGCTTCAAACCTAGAAGATTCCCATAAAAACCACTGCTGCTTAGTGGGTTAGAAACAAATAATATGACAAATCCTAATTGTGGGACTAACATGATCCTATCTCCTTTTTACTACGCGTTCATATTATACGCATACATACATTTCAAACAAGAAAACCTTTTTGCGACCTAAATCTCTGAAAAGTTGCAGATTAAAAAAAGAGAGTGAAGCTCTTTATTTCTTCCTTCGATTAGAAGGAGTTTTTCTATCAACTAAACCTTGCTTTGCGAAGGTGCATTCTTTAGAAAACATCCAAGTGTAGGAGGACACTTTTGAAGCGGCGCCCCAGCTACCTTGGCCTCTCTGATAATGGATAGTTTTACAGGCACGTTAGGAAGGTTGGCTTTAACAAATTTAATTTGGAGATTATGGTTCTCATCACGTTCTGGAAAAATTTTAGCCTTCCAATCATTATCTTTCATATAACGAATCTTCTTGTTAACTATGAACCTTCCTATCGGCCGGCTATTTTCGATAACGAACAAATCGGCATTTTTTTTAACCATTTCCAATCCCATCCCAGTTAGCACAGCTTGTACTTTCAGCACAAAGGAGTGGGGAACCTCCATCCTGACATCTTCGATCCTCTCAGAAGCTCCAAAGCAGGATGAATCTGAAATTCCTAAGCTTAGCGGAGGAAGGGAAAATTTCTCATCCATGACTTTGCTTTTTTTGCGACTGAGAAAATCAGTTTCATTTTTCAATACATCTGAGAAACGAAGAAGTGGCCCATCCAATTCGTCTACACTACCTCTACAACCTCTAGAAGAACTAACAAACGACATAAACACCTATTTAAGTTAATAAATATTCAAACTCAAAAAAACACTCCGCCTCAAATCAATTTCAAAATTGTTAAAGCAAACCAGAAGAAATACATTCTATCACAATATTTTCTTTCTTGAAAAGAAGATCAATCCCAAGACTTTGGCAACTTTTTATGCTACCTTGCCTCGTCCATTCGCCCTCTGAGGCCTTTTGCCCTAAAAAGTTACAAAGTCGAGTTTAAAGATCCCTAGTTGCTCTTTTCTCAGGGAGTGAGTTATAAGTGGTCTTGCTCGCATTAATTGCTAAAATTCAGGAGTAAAAAAAATGCTAAAACACATGACATCCCGCATTTCATTGATTGCATGCACCGCTGCCCTCGCAAGTCTTTCCTCCCCCCTCTTTGCCCAAACTGAAAATAATGGGCCGTGCACCTGCTCTCCAGAACAGACTTCAAAAGCCTTTACTGCCGTTGCAAAAAAATCGATCCCTGCCGTCGTTTTCATCAAGGTCCAAAGCTCAGGGGCCGATTTGGACGAGTACGGCAATCCTTATGGCCAGCAGAACCCTTTTGACTACTACGGCGACGACTTTTTCAACCGGTTCTTTGGGATGCCCTACCGCGGACAGCCGCAAAAACCCACTCCCCAGCTCAGCCAAGGATCTGGCTTTTTCGTTAGCGCGGACGGCTATGTAATGACCAATGCGCACGTGATCAAAGGAGCAGACAAGATCAGCGTCGTCCTTAATGATGGACGGGAGCTGGATGCCTCTCTGATCGGTGCAGATCCCCATACCGACGTCGCGGTCATCAAGGTCGAAGGAAAGGATTTTCCATTCCTGAACCTAGGAAACTCTGACGAAATGGACATCGGAGAATGGGTCGTTGCGATCGGAAGCCCTTTCCAGCTCGAAGCTTCTCTGACAGTCGGTGTGATCAGCGCGAAAGGAAGACAAAATTTGCGGATCACCGATCTAGAAGACTTTATCCAGACAGATGCTGCGATCAACCCGGGCAACTCCGGCGGCCCCTTGCTTAATTTGCAAAGCGAGGTGATCGGGATCAATACAGCGATCGTCTCCCGCTCCGGCGGCTATATGGGAATCGGCTTTGCGATCCCTAGCAACATGGCCAAACAGATCAAAGACCAGCTCATCGATAAAGGAAGCGTCACGCGCGGCTATCTCGGAGTCTCTCTCCAGCCTATCGATAAGGACCTTGCAGATGCGTTCAACCTCTCAAAAACAGAAGGCGCCCTGATTTCAGAAGTTATCAAAGACTCTCCTGCTGAAAAAGCCGGCCTCAAGCAAGGCGATATCATTATCGAGTATAACAAAACTCCTGTCAAATCCTTGCAGAGCTTCAGAAACGAGATCTCGCTAATGGGTCCAGGAACTGCATTGAACCTCAAGGTCAATCGCAAAGGGGAGATCCTATCGATTCCTGTCACTTTGGGGACAGCCTCAGATTCCCTCGCATCAGCTGGAGGCATTGTTCAAAAGCTTGGCATGGAAATCGATGAAATGACGCCTGAAATGGCCAAGCAGCTAGGGTATACAAAAGGAGAAGAAGGGGTGGTCATCGTCAAGATCAAGCCAGGCTCTCCTGCAGCGCTAGCTGGAATGCGCCCCGGCTTTTTGATCCAAGCCGTCAATCACAAAAAGGTAACAACGATCGAAGAGTTCAATACAGCAATGAACTCCTTAGAGAGCAAAAACCGTGTCTTGATGCTCGTGCGCCAAGGCAACATGACCCGTTTCTACTCGATCAAACTGGACTAAGATGGTAGAAAGCAAGGTCACCGAAATCTTTCAAGCGAGCAGGAAGTCCTCTTTGCCATTGCCGATTTTTCTGGCCAATGTGCAAGCAGGGTTTCCTTCTCCAGCTGAAGATTATCTAGATAAAACGCTCGATCTGAACGAACTGCTGATCGCCCACCCTGCTGCGACTTTTTTTGTCCGCGTCTCTGGAGATTCGATGTGCGATGCGGGGATATCTTCCGGAGACGTCCTCGTCGTCGACCGCTCGATCTTGGCAAACGATGGATCGATCATCATCGCTATCCTCAACGGAGAGTTCACCGTCAAGCGCCTTGTGAAAAAAGGGGAAAAGATTCTCCTTGCCCCAGAAAATCCCGCTTACCCTATGATGGAAATTAGGGAAGAGAGCGATTTTCAAGTCTGGG
>JAFEGU010000398.1 GCA_018239725.1 Verrucomicrobiota bacterium
ATACAAGTAATTTAATTTTTGCTAGCAACAGCGTAATAATACTGGGGTTTTTAGGCTATGAAAGAATTTCGGAAACGCTTGTGGTTTGAGGCAGCCCTTTGCGCTTCGTTCTTAAATCTCATCCATTCAAGCGTAGCCTATAGCGTAGACAAACCTGAAAATCTTAACTTGATCGCTGATTCTTCCAGCTCGAATGTCGACGTTACCCAAAACGCTTATACGATCAATTTTAACAACGTTTCGATCATCGAGTTTATCCGTTTTGTCAGTAAAATCACGAATTTAAATTTCGTGTTTGAAGAAGGGGACCTTCAATTTAACGTCACCGTGGTCTCTGAAGAGCCTGTTTCTGCAAAAAACGTGATGTCGGCGCTTGCCCAAGTCTTGCGGGTGCATGACATGACGCTTCTTGAGCAGGAGAGCAATGTCCTGATCGTGAAAAGCACAGACGTCAACCAAATTCCGACGATCGTCTCCGGCGACCTTCCCGATTCGCAAGCGGGCAACGCCGCGCTGGTCACACAAGTCTTCCGGATCAAAAATGCGAACCCCAATGCTGTAGCTGGTATCCTCCGCCCCATGACCTCGAAGGGAGCGCTCATCGAAGTCTCGAACGAGACGCGTCAGCTGATCGTTACCGATATCACGACAAATGTTGAAAAAATCGCCTCGCTTCTTGCGAGCCTCGATGCTCCCCATACGCCTCTTGATATTGAGTCCTATGTGGTCAAAAACATCGGTCCTCAAGAGCTGATCGCATTGACCCAGCAGATCCTCTCCCCTTTTTCAGAAGGGAACCCGTTAATCTTTGTTCCTCAGCCAGAGACCAATTCGATCTTCATCGTATCGACTCCCTATCTGATCGAACGGGCAATCACTGTGATGGAAGACTTGGACATCCCTCCCAAAGAAGTTGTCATTGGCCAAAAAGCGGGGCCTGGAAAAAATGTCTTCATCTACAAGGCAGTCAACCGCTCGCCGTCCGATCTTCTTAACGCTCTAATGCAAGTCAACGATGAGCTTAAGTCGGCTCCAGGAGCGCAGACTCCATTGGAAAACGCGATTGAAAATGCTCAAGTCGTCAAAGACACCAATTCGATCATGTTCATCGCTGATCCCGAGACTGTCACAGGACTTAAAGACATGCTAACCTCCTTGGATACGCCTATGGTCGGCGGAAAGGGGGGATATTTCATCTACAAGATCCAGCATGCGAACGAGGAACAGATTGAGGAATCGCTGAATCAAATGGCCGCGCAGCTCAAAAACACACCGGCTCCGGACAACGACCTGATCAACGCGATCGACAGCATGCGTTGGATCAAAGAAACAAACTCTTTAGTGTTTACTGGCACGCCGACAGCAATCTCCCATCTCCAGACGATCTTGCCAACATTTGATGTCAGCCCCACCCACGCCAAGACCTCTCTTGCAGGCTCAAAAAGCAACTTTTTAATCTATAATCCCCAGTACCGCACTGGCGAAGAGCTGCAAGACTCGATGAACGAGGTTGCAAAAAACCTTAAAGATTCCAACTTGGCCAACCCAGCCTTCATGTCCACGATCGAGTCGATGAAATGGGTCTCTAGCAATAATTCCTTGATCTTTACAGGAGATCCCCAGTCGCTCGAAAGGATACATGGGATCCTGAAAACGATGGACATTCCGAATCCGTATGTCACGAAAGCAACTCAAGTTTTCGTCTATAAACCTCAATATGCTTCAAACACACAGATCGAATCTGCGCTTCAGAGGATGGTGCCGACTCTTGATCCAAACAGCATTTCCGATCAGAACTTGGCCAAAGCGATCAACTCGATGGAATGGGATGCTGGAGCGCAATCGTTTATTGTGACAGCCGACCCTGCAACCATCGGCCGTCTAAAAGAGCTTCTAGTCTCCCTCGACAACCCTCAAGAATTGACAGGAAAGACTGCACAAGGATTCTTCCTTTACAAACTGCAGAATGCCCAAGGTGATGCCGTTATTGCGGAACTCAAGCAAATCGCAGACCAAATCCCCCAGACAAATATTCAGAACCAAGGCGTTGTCACAGCTATCGATAAGATCCAATGGGTCAAATCGACAAACTCATTGCTGATCACAGGTTCTGCAGATGCAATCGCGCAAATCAAAACGTTGATTTCTGAATTTGACATTCCAGCCGGCACGCCTGGTCTTGCAACAAAGTCTTCCTTCCTAATTTACAAGCCGCAAACACGGACCGCCGAAGAGATGCAGAGTGAAGTGGCGACAACAACGAAAGATCTAGAAGATGCCGGCCTCATCGATCCCGACCTCTTCGCCTCCCTCTCTTCGATGAAATATGTTCCAGCAACGCAGTCTTTGCTCTTTACAGGATCTCCGGATACCCTTGCAAAAGTCAAAGAGATGCTGCAGCGGATCGACAGCGGCGAAGGGATGGGCGCAATCCAGCATATCGGGAAAGTGACATTCCTCGTCTATAAGCTTCAATATGTTTCTGGCGATCAGTTGATGTCTTCCTTGAAAGGGTTCGGCTTGCAGCTTCAAAACTCCAAGGTTGAGGACAAGGAGCTGATCAAGACGATCAATGACATGCGCTACATCAAAGAGACCAACTCGCTTCTCTTTATCGGACCGACCGATACGCTGGAAAGGATCAATACCCTTGCTCAAAAATTCGATATCCCTTCTCTTGTCCAAGCTCAAACGCCTCAAAGGCCTGCCGCAACCTTTGTCGTCTATACGCCAAAATCCTTGAACGGAGAAGAACTGATCTCGATCCTCTGCGATTTTGAAACAAACCTGCAAAATTCAGGAGTCAACGATCCTGGCCTATTCGATGCGATCAACAATTTGAAATGGATCGACAAGACAAACTCGCTGCTCATCTCTGGCGACCAAGCCTCCGTTGCGAAGGTGCAGGATCTGCTCCTAAAGTTCGACATCCCAAGCAAGCAGACGGGCGTCCCCTCGATCGAATCGATCGACACGACAAGCTTCCTTGTCTACAAACTGCAATACCACCAAGGCAGCGCGATCCGCGACGCCTTAAAACAAGTCGGCCATAGCCTTGCAAAAGGGACTGCTTCGAACCAAGCAGCGTTGATGGATGCGATCAACTCGCTGCAGTGGATCCAAGTGACCAACTCCCTGCTGGGCACCGGAGAACAAGATGTCCTTGTCAAACTTAAAGACCTGATCCAAAACCTCGATGTGCCTTTGCGCCAAGTTTTCATTGAAGTGCTTGTGATTGAAACACAAGTTTCAGATGCGCAAAATTTCGGCCTGATGTGGGGCGCGAATGTCCAGTACATGAACAAGACAATTTTGAACACAGGGAACATGCCCCTTGTCGGACAAAATAATGGAAACACCGGTACTCCTGTTCAGAATTTCACCAATGTCTTGCAAAACGTCACAGCAACCAATACCCCGCAGGCAGGTCCTAACGGCCTTTCATTTACCAACGGATTCGATTTGGGTGTGATCGGCGATATCATCATGCATAAAGGCAAGTCATTCATTTCGCTCGGATCGCTTGTCAATGCGCTCCAGCAAGACACGAATTCAACCATATTGCTGAACCCCAAGATCATTACTCAAGACAACCAGCAATCAAATATCTTCGTTGGTCAGAACGTTCCTTATACAGGAGCAGCTGTCTCCACCGTCGGACAAAACACCCAACAGACAACTGGCAACATCGAATACCGAGATGTCGGCCTCAGCTTAACGATTACCCCCATTCTCGGTGATAACAACATCGTAACCCTTGATATCGTGTATGATGAGTCCGAGGTTCTTAACTCAAACTCTGGGGGAAGCAACGTCGGAACTACCCAGCTCACAGGCCTTCTGACTTCCCACACCCACACGGAAACCCGCGTGCAAGTTCCTGACCAATACTTTGTTGCTCTTAGCGGCATGATGAACCAAAATAAATCCCGCTACCGCACAGCAATCCCTTGTTTAGGCGGCCTACCAGTCATCGGAGCCTTGTTTAGTGAAAATGACCGCGCTATCACCAAGTCGAATGTAATCATTTTCTTAAAGCCCTACATCATTAACTCTTACGATCAATACAAAGAGATCACAGAACATCAGGAATGGCTGTATAAGGACAATGCTGTCCTTCCTGTCCTCAAAGAAGAATTTGATGAAGGCCTTGATCTGGTAAAAACGCCAGATAATGAATAAGCCTAGACGTTCCTTGATTGACAATAGCTTTTTCTAGGAACGCCAGACTGTTGAAAAAGCTCTATTCGAAATCATCCCTAATGCTCTATAATTATCGAGTCCCATGGGAGATTCCCTATGCATCAATACACATTTTCACGGCTGGCCTTATTTCTCATCGCTCTACTTTTTGCGATAAACTCCTGCCAGCGGGTGCCTGACCAGATCGAACCGCATATTAATTACGCGGTTCAAGACCGGTATCTCAGATCCCTGCCCTCTCCTTTTCCTCCCTTATCTGATGAAGAAATTGCAGAGAACTGGGGAAAAGAATATTTGATTGGGATCTCCTTTGCCCATCAGCTCGACCTCTATCAAGCGATCACCGCCTTTAAACGGGCGGAAATCCTTCTGCCACAAGAGGAGAAAGCGAGGCGTCTTGAGGTCCAGTATGAGATCCTGCTTTGTTATTACGTCGGCAGGAAATATGAAGACGCGATCGCAAGCTTTGAAAGCAGCGACCTGAAAAGGATCGACACTTCATTCCCTGCATGCCACGATATGCTGATGGTCCTTTATGACAGCTATCTTCAGGTAGGCGACGATGATCAAGCGCGGAGGATCCTGCAGATGATCAACCAGGTCGAGCCCGAAGAAGCTCCCCAGCTAGCCCTTTCAAGCGCGCTCATCCATGCCGATTTGCCTCTTGTTAGACAATTTGCTGAACATATGCCGGAAACTGACTACCTAGAAGATTTCTTGGCTGACTACGAAGCTCAAAAAAAATCGGTGGGGAAAGCTCAGACACTAAATGCCTTCATTCCTGGAACAGGCTATCTCTATTTAGGGCAAACGCAATCGGCGATCACAGCATTTTTGCTCAATGGTCTCTTTATTGCAGCGACAGTCAATTTTTTCATCCATGACCAGATCGCAGCAGGAGTCATCTGCGCCAGTTTTGAAGCGGGCTGGTATTTCGGAGGGATCTTTGGAGCAGGACTTGAAGCCAAATATTATAACGAAAGACTTTACGAACGCCTTGCAACACCCATGATGAACCAACACCGCCTTTTTCCCATCTTAAGGCTTAACTATGCGTTTTAGCTTTTCTTTCCTTGTTCTTACTACCCTGCTTTTATCATCTCTGCATGCGCGCCCAGGCTATTTTGAGCCATGGGGAAAAGACTCCGATCTCCACTACACTGATCCTTCCACTTCCCCAGCTCCAATTCAACAGGACCGTTCTCTTTTTGTCCGGATGGCGGAACAAGCGATCCTCTTCCACCAAAACATCCTATCTCCTGTCGATGGACCGCGCAGCCACTTCCGCCCCTCCTCTTCCCAATACATGCTCCTTGCCATGCGCAAATACGGTTTCTTTGAAGGATTTGCATTGGGGTGCGATCGTCTTTTACGGGAAAACAGCGCTGAATGGGTCTATCAGACGATTGAAGAAAATGGGAAGCTAATCAAGTACGATCCCGTTCCTTGAGATTTTAGAGGAAATTACAAAACTCCCTCTTTTAAGCCGACCAGCCAGCTTGAGTCAGCAGCGCTTTAAAATTTTCAAGCGCTTTGATCCGGACAAGGTTGGGGACGTAGATCGCTCCATAAAACCCTAGGCGGCCGAATTCGGGGGAATCGGGAGCTGGCCAAGCAACTCCGCTTCCGCGGATCGCTTCATGAACAGCGTAGTATTCATAGAATAGCCTGTGGGCTGGATTCGTCGTGCCAAGAGCACGAGCATCATCGGGAAGCAAGGAAATCTGTTCAAGCTTTTCCAGCAATATCCGTTCTTCCGTTGAGAACTTGCCTTCCTTAGCTTTTTTCTCAAGATGATCGATGATCATCGAGACGCGAGCTCTAGCAAGCACTTTCAAATAAAATTCCTTGACCCCTTTAGGGCTTAAGTCGACGGTCGATGGATCTTCGATTAGTTTGAGGGCCTGCTCTTGCTTTTGGAAATGCTGAAGGAGTTTTTTTTGTCTTTGGATTCCATGGAAAATCATCATTAATTTGTCAGCTAGGATTTTAGGCTCTTCAGGGGCTTGATGGAGGATCTGTTCGATTTGGTTCATCGCATGAAGTGCGAAATTAAATGTGTGGTCGGCGGTTTTGCTGATTTTCGGACCGGTGACACCCAGATCTTTGACATTTTTGAGATCGATCGGGGCATCGTGGGGCATATGGAGCATCCGTTTGAGTTCGTTCGCCACTTCATATTTTTCCCACGGGGTAAGCTGACGGGCATGGGGAGAGCTCTCCTTAGAACCGGGGATCGGGAGAAGCTTCACACATCGAATCGGCTTTTCAAGCTGCCCTTCTTGTGCGCGCTTTTTCATCCGCTTATACAACGATGAGACAAACGGGATCGTATCATCGATCTTATTGTAGACAATACACACATTGCCTTTGAGAGCACTGATTGCTCCTTCCGTATTAATGGGCCATTTGCAGCAGTGGAGCAAATGAACGGCTAATCGACTTAAGATCGATGCAAGACGAGGATATGACACAAGCTTCTGCAGCACCATGTGCTTGACCTGTTCTTCCAGATTGCAAAAGGAGCGCTCGCTTAAGAAATTGATCTCAGAATCGGGATACTCTTTTTGAACAAGCTCTGCGCCTAATGAGCCATAGCCGCTGCCTAGCGAATAACCATAAATGACAATATCATCGGGAGAAAACCCTTCCTTTTCGACAAGGTACTTGAAGGTAGAATAGACATCCAATGCCATTCCTTCCGGCGTCGGAGTCCCTTCACTGTCGCCCACTCCGCGAGGATTTAATAAGAAGAGGTTGATATCGCCGACGCGTTTGGTGATGTCATAGATGTACTCGAAGTTTGCTTTCGACTCGAAAAACCCGCCTCTTCCGGTACAATAAATCACCGCTTTTTTTTCGCTCCCCCGAAAAAGCATATTATCAATCTTGCAACCGTCCGGGGTTTTAAGAGGGATCGTTTCACCTTCATGGTGGGTCTGTAGGAATTTTTTCATTTCCCGGCGGTTCACCCTTTCGAAATAAGCCGTAATGGGTGATGGATAAAGAGCGATTGCCGATAACTTATTAATCCCTGCAGCAGCGAGTTGATATAGGCCGTAAGGAAAAAAAATGATCGAAAATAGCGTCCTTGCAGAAGATCTCATCCAGTGTTCTACTACTGGCTCTTCCCGATTTAACACCTCTTTCGGCCAAGAGGGCTTAAAAAAAGAATTTACAGAAGCCATATTATTTTATTATCTAGATTTATTCATTACTCCATTATTATACAACATATATTAAAATAAATAAATACGACCAAATAATTCAATTTATCAAAATAAACAAAATGAACATAGAAAGAAATATCCCGAATAAATCTGAAGAATCGGGAATCTGACAAGGAGGAGCCTCAAAATTTGTATTTTGAGAGAATGACCATTGCCTTAAGGGCAAGGCGCGAATGAAAATGCGAATTTTCAGGCAACACAGACGACGTGAGAAAATGATTCTTCAGGTTCTTTTCGATGTAAAAATTAGTTGAAATAAGAGGGATCGAGATGGCTCATCTCTTCTTCGCTCAAATCATCCTCAAATACAAATTCCTCGAGCTCTTCCGGCTCTTCTTCTGTATGGGAATCATTTGAAACCGGCTTTTCCGCCACAGCCCCTTTCTCCTTGGTCTTCCTTCCCTTTAAAAAGAATTTTACAGGGGAGCCGATAAACCCATACGACTCTCGGAACTGGTTGATCATGTACTTGGTATACGTGTCGACCATGAGCTCAGGGTTGTTGACGAACATCACAAACCGAGGAGGCTGGACATCAACCTGCGCCATGTAGTAGATCCTCAGGCGTTTACCGTCGATCATCGGCGGATGGTACTTTTGGATCACTTTTTCAACAAATTTATTGAGCTGGCCTGTGGTAATGCGCCGATTTTGCTGTTCGTACACTTCAGCAATGATCGTGAACAGCTTTTCCAAATGGCGCCCGGTCTGCGCAGACACAAAAAGCGTTGGGCAATGGGCTAAAAAAGGAACATCAATATGCATGCTTTTCAAGCAATGCTCCATCCGGAAACCTTTGACAGTATCCCATTTATTGAACAGAATCACACAGCCTTTTCCAAGCTCTTCAATTTGATGGGCGATCCTCTTATCTTGGTTGGTCATCCCCCGTTCTGCATCGAGCATCAGGACGCAGATATCGGCCCTGTCAAGTGCGCGCTCTGTGCGGATTGCAGCAAATTTATCGACAACTTCATGCTCTGCTTTTTTCCTGCGGATCCCTGCTGTATCGATCAGGGTGAACTTCTTTCCATTGGCTATGATATCGACATCGATGCTGTCCCTCGTGGTTCCAGCGATTGGACTGACAACGCAGCGCTCTTCGTCCAAGAGGTAGTTGACTAGGGTGGATTTCCCGACATTGGGACGTCCTACAACTGCAATGCGGATCGGTTTGTCCTCCTCAGGTTGTTCAGCCGGAAAGGCGATCTCTTCAAAAGCCTCTTCAAGAAGCTCGGCCACTTGGAAGCTCTGGGTTGCCGATACGGCAACAACGCGGGAGATCCCTAACGCATAAAAGGGATAGACATTTTCCATTTTCGACAAATCATCGACCTTGTTGACGGCGAGCACAATGCGCTTTCCGGTGCGCAGCAAAAGGCGGGCGACGAACTCATCGAGGACTGTGACGCCGACGGTTGAATCGACGACCATGACGATCACATCGGCTTCGACGATAGCAATTTCAGTCTGGCGGCGGATCTCTTCTTGGAATGGGACTGCAGAGTTCGGATTGATCCCCCCAGTATCGATAACTTCAAAGGGCTGGCCAAAAAAATCGGCGCGGGCATAGAGGCGGTCGCGTGTAATCCCTTCTGCTTCGTCAACGATTGCAATCCGGTTCTTGCAGATCCGGTTAAAGAGGGCAGACTTTCCAACATTAGGACGGCCAACTAAGGCGAGCTTTAAAAGTTTTGTCATGATCAATGAATGTGTTAAAGAAGGAAGGATTTTATACGATGCTTGAAATAATGTCAGAGGAAAAGATCAGGACATAGGATTAAAAAAAATAAAATAAAGAATTTTAACCACAGCGCGTACAGAAGGTGCAGAGGCGGCTTTGCTGCAAGAAAAGAGCAGTTTTGCAACCGCAATTAAAATTTTACTTAGACGAAGTGATGTCGCGATCGATCAGCCACAGAAGCTCGAGGAGCTCCTGCCGGTCCAAGCCTTTGAGCTGATCCTGGTCATCGTAGCCGATGATCCCTTCCATCAACGCAGTCTTTTTTTCAATCAGGCGGTGGATGTGCTCTTCAACTGTTCCCTTAGTGACCAGCTTAAAGACCTGGACGCCTCGATTTTGGCCAATGCGGTGAACCCGGTCGGTCGCCTGGTTTTCCCTAGCGGGGTTCCACCATCTGTCATAATGGATTACCACAGAGGCGGAAACAAGGTCGACGCCAACGCCTACCGCTTGCAAAGAGGCGACAAAGACTTCGCATTTGGGATCGTCGCGAAACCGATCAAGCTGGGCTTTTCTATCCCGCGTGCTTCCCCGAATCCCGCAAAAGCCGATATTGTTCTCCGTTAAATACCTCTCGATCATGTTCAGCATGTCGAGGTACTGGGAAAAGACGACAAGTTTCTGTCCGCTGTCGCGCACCTCTTGCACGAGCTCGATGAACAGCTCCCACTTTCCGCATGCGTGTTTTTGGAAATCATCAAACTTCTTCGTGATCAAGCAGGGGTGGTCGCAGATTTGCTTGAGCGTCGAGAGCAAGGCAAATACGTGCAGATATGGAACTGGCTTTGAATTGTCCTCCAGGTCCTGGAAAAGCGATTCTTTTTGCTTCAGGTAAACCTTGCGGTACAACTCCATCTGCTCATCGGAAAGGTCGCAATAGGAGATCTCTTCGATCTTTTCAGGCAGTTCAAGCAGGACCTCCGATTTTTTTCGGCGGAGGATAAAGTGGCGGATAAACCGTGCAAGCAGAGCTTTTTTCTCCGGGTCCTGGTTTTTTTCGATCGGATTGACGAATAGCTCTTTGAAGTGGGCATCGGTCGGCATATATCCAGGAACAACAACATCAAAAAGAGCTTTGAGCTCAAGCAAACGGTTCTCGATAGGCGTACCTGTCAGTCCGACACGCATTTTCGATTTGATGGTCTTCATTGCTTTATGCGTTTGGGAATGGATGTTCTTAGCCGTCTGGACTTCGTCGAAAATGGCAAGGTCGAACTCAATTTTGGAAAGGGCCTTTTTCTCGCTGCGCAGCGTTCCGTACGAAGTGACCAGCACCTCATGAGGATCTTTGAAGGCTTCCAGTTTTCTGCTGACTCCGTAAAAGATGAAGACGTTGACATCGGGCAAATACTTTTTCAAGAGCTCTTGCCAGTGATAGATGACAGAAGTTGGGCAGACGACCAGATATTTCTTTCCCCTTTCTTGGTTTTTTGCTGCAGCGATCAGTCCCATCGCTTGGTGGGTCTTTCCAAGTCCCATTTCATCGCATAAAAGACCGGAAAGTCCGTGGCTATAGAGGAACCAAAGCCACTTGACGCCGACTTCTTGATAGACCCTTAAGTCGCTCTTAAAACCGCTCAAATCAATGGGGACGTCCATATTGAAAGTGGTCAACTCATCAATATACTTGTTCGTCTGTTCAAAATCGGGCTCCGTATTTTTCGGGCCTCTTAAATCATCGAAGACGCACAAACGGAGCCAGTCCATCGTTGTCATCCGCAAAACCTTTCCCCCTTTCTGCCAGTTCTTCTTCTGAATGGTCTTCAGCCAGTTGAAACGGGAATGTTTTAAGACGACCAGGCCAGCAGAGGTGAAAAGATATCTCTTGTTAGCCTGCACAGCTTCCCAAATAGAGTGCATATCGATGGAACCGATATCTGATTCATAACAAAATTCGATCAGCCATTCTTTCCCTTCCGCCTTTGGGGCTGTTTGGATTTTTTTTACCCTTACAAACAGCTCGCGCCCCTTTTGCATCTCTTTTTGGATCGATGAAATATAGGGGCTCAATGCTTCGAGTTCATAGGCGACAAAATAGGGTTCGTCAGCAATCGAGATCATCTTTTCGCGCACATAGTTTTCCGGCAGGCGCATTTCATAGGGGATCTCGGCAAATCCTTCCCCTTCGACGTAGGCGTAATCGCCAAAAATCAACACCGATGTAGCACGGTAATTGGGGAGGAACTGGAAATGGGGCCGGACGATGATCCTCTGATACTCGTTGAGGAAAATATCAAGCCCGCACTTTTCCAAGGGACATGTCGGAGAGAAAAAGCCTTTGATCCCTTCGAGCTCATCTCGGTTGAGCCGGATGAACTGGTTGATCTCGGAACGATGGACTGTCAGTCCTAAGCGGATGGCCGATCCTGTACGGCCGACACGTTTAGCAAAAAAACCTTTTCCCTTTAAATAGATCCATTCACCAAAGTCGACAAATTCTCCCCCTTCGCCTCCGATTTCGAGGCCAGACTCAAACTGCAAAAAGCCCTCTTTGCTGACAGAAAAGGTCAGCTGCGACTCGATGCTTGAAACATGTGTTTGGAAACCTTCATGCCCATTGAGCCATACGCGGTGGCGGTTGACAAATTCGCTCACTTGGTCACGAGGGATCACCTTTTCGATCCCATCAAACAAGAGGTCTTCGAGCAAATAGAATCCTAAAGTTTGAATGAAGACCCAAGGGCCGAAAAAACAGGACATCGGCTTCTGCAAATCCCCGGGCTCAAAGACGTAGCAGCTGATATGCAAGCGGTTTTCCGAATCGAAATATACTTGGTACTTGGCCTTGTAACTGCCTGGATTGATTTTCGTGTTCGACAAGTACTTTTGGATGATTTGCGGGTGCTTGTGGAGGACTAAAGAGATTTTGTCGGTCGGGATCTCTTTTTCGTTAAAGACTGGATCAAATCGAGATGGGAAAAAACCTTTGCCACGCACATAGATCCAATCTCCTAAAGAGACCTCCTTTTCCCCTTCCAAATCGATCTTCTCTTCTTTCTTTCCATTTTTTATGGGACTTACATCGAGCAAAAAGGATCTACGCATCCGATCATAGCGGATCGATTCGATCTGCTGATGCTGCATCTCATAGACGGGCAAAGGAGAATTGACCGTGCTGAGCGATGGAATGACCTGGGGCCAATTTGCCTCTGCAATGTAAAAGCTAAAAGAAACTTGGGAAAACTTCACATTGATCCATTTCGGGGGGCTTCCATCGTCAAATGAGATGGCGTATTCCTCTTTGTCATCCTGCATCTGCATCCACCACTTGGCCAGATCGGCCCAGAATGAAAGTTCGTAGACTAGCTGCTGACTGGGCCGCCCTTCGCGCCATAACAGAATCTCTTCAGGAGGAAGGTTGGAAAATTTAAGGGAGGTCTCTTCTGTCTCCTCCTCGCGGTTGAAAAGGAAATCGTCTAGCCTCTTTTTCCCTTCGGCTTTTTTCGCTTCGATCTCGAACAACTTTTTTTCTGTTGCCGATGACGCTTCATAGCCTTTGCCTACAGCTCGAAGGAGTTTCGGATTGCTGCCATGGCGCCTACAGGTGATCTGTGCTAGCTGGTTCCATAGGGAACTGCGGAAACGGACATGGATAGGAAGCGATTCGCCCGCATAAATTTTGAAGTATGCTGCAGCCTGATGGGAACAAGTCTTTTTCTTCTCTGCAGTGGGACAATTGCAAAAACCATCGAGAATACGTCCTGCATCATCGATCTGCAAAAATGGCCAGAACACTTTTTTGGCCTTCATCTCCTTGACTTCGACTTGATAGGTCCCTTCGGAAAAAGAGATATAGCCGACCTTGCCTGCTTTATACAAGGCATTGCCTTCTTGGATCTCCTGATCTGAAAATGGCGGCTTTACAACGTTCATTTAAGTTTCACTTGGTATTTCTAAGGGAACAGCCAACGGAATTACATGATACCTTAAGGGTAGCATGCCTTATACAGGATTAAGAAAGCAAGCCAGTAAAAGTCCAAAAACTGATATTTAGATCTCTTGCATCACCCCATTCGCCTGGCAAAGCGGGTTAAGCAAGAGATCTATTTACATTAGAAAACCGGCTGTTCGAAAAGACCCTTCAAAGACGCGAACAGCCTCTCCCCATAGTTCAACGCCGTCAGGTTCTGTAGATAGGACATCTAAGATATGAGTCCCCTCTTTATTCCGGATTTGAACAGGCCCTTTTGCAGGTTTTTTTTGAGCCACAAGATAACCTACCGCCGCAGCGCCCGTCCCGCACGATAACGTCTCTTCTTCAACGCCTCGTTCATACGTCCTCATCGCAACAGATCCATCTGAAAAGAGCTTAGCAAAATTGACATTGATCCCGCCTGGAGAAAATTGAGGATCAAAACGGATTGGACGTGCTGTATCCACAAAGGAAAGCGCATGGAGGTCATCGACAAAAATAACTCCATGGGGAACCCCTGTATCGACGACATCGATTTTAAAAGGATTGCCGTTAATTGCTAAGGTAAGATTTGTGAAGAGGACTTTAGGAGAACCTAAATGAATGCCTATCCGATTGTTTGCATAATGGCATTGCATTAAGCCAGCCTTCGTCTCGATCGTGCAAGTCGGATTTTCCCATCGAAGTTCTTGAATGAATGCAGCTAGACATCGTATCCCATTGCCGCACATAGCAGGCTCGCTGCCATCCGAATTGAAAATGCGCATCAGAAAATCGGCGCGCTTCGAAGGCTGCAATAGGATCAGTCCATCCGCTCCAATTCCAAGCGAACGGCGACAGAGAGCAGCGATGAGTCCCTTTTGAAAAACAGGGAAACAAAGCTGACGGTCATCGACTAAGATAAAATCGTTTCCAGCTCCATGGTATTTTACAAAGGGAATTTTCATACCCTCTCCAGGGAACTTATTCTAGAACTCGAGATCCTTATTGCTTGTAACGATCTTATCTAAAAGACCGAAGTCCATTGCTTCTTTAGAACTCATCCATGTGTCTCGATCGATCGATTTATCAATGACTGCAGCATCTTTTCCAGTTGCCTTCACATAGACATCCACCAGAGCTTTTCTCGTCTTGAGGATCTCTTTGGCATGGATCTCCAGATCGGTCGCCTGCCCTCGGATGATCGCGTTGACAGAAGGCTGGTGGATCATGATCCGGGCATTGGGCGTTGCATAACGGCGCCCAGGAGCTGCGCAGAGGCTTAAAACGGACCCCATCGAAGCGGCCAGGCCGGTGATCAGCGTCGTCACAGGAGAGGTGATCATTTTCACTTGGTCCCAGACTGCAAAACCAGAATCGACAGAGCCACCGGGGGAATTGATCACGAGCAGGATGGGCTTGCCTGGATCTGTCAGCTCAAGAAACCACAGTTTGCGGATGATGTCTTTTGCGCTATCGCTATCGACAGCATCGCACAGGAAAATCCTTCTCGACTTTAAAAGGGCTTCATCGATCTTGTCGTCCAATAAATGGATCCCTATTTTTTTTGACGCAGGTTCTTCTTGGTTGAAGGTTTCCATCAGTTCTCCTCAAGAGGTAAATGTTTCATATAAACCAGCTTATACCATAAGATCTTCATCAAATTCAATGTCCATTTTGAAACCGCTTAGTCAATAACCAGCTCTGGATACAGAGGGAATGCGCGTAGCAGCTCTCCCACCTTTCTCTTGACCGATCCCAACGCATTCGGTTCGATGTCCACTTTCGCCCGGCTAGGCTCTTGCCCCTTGTCTGATGCAGCCGGCTTGGTTGCGCGGAGCAGTTCGACGATCAGGTCGGCAATAAGATGCATCTCCTTCTCCTTCATACCTAAGGTCGTCGAGGCAGCTGTTCCTATGCGGACCCCCGATGTGTACCAAGGGCCGTTCTTGTCGAAAGGAATGCTGTTGCGATTGACTGTAAAATGGGCTTCGCGCAAAGCGATTTCCGCTTGGCGCCCTGTGATCCCAAAGGTCGAGGCCACGTCAAAGACGATGAGATGGTTATCGGTGCCGCCGGTATTGATCTTCACACCTTTAGAAGCAAGCTGGTCTGCCAGAGCCCGTGAATTGGCGACAATTTGTTGGGCATAATGCTGGAAGCCGACCGTGTTAGCTTCTTTGAAGGCGATCGCCTTAGCGGCCATCACATGCGGAAGAGGCCCTCCTAGAACAATTGGACACCCTTTGTCTACAACTTCGCGCAGTTCATTTTTACACAGCACAAGCCCGCCGCGGGGACCCCGAAGGGTCTTGTGGGTCGTTGAAGTCACAATATGGGCATGAGGAACAGGATCAAAGTCACCTTGCATGACCTTGCCTGCTACAAGGCCTGCAAAGTGGGCCATGTCGACCATAAACGTTGCGCCCACGCTGTCTGCAATCTCGCGCATCTTGGCGAAATTGATCAGGCGCGAGTAGGCAGAGTACCCCGCAATCAGGATAGCAGGCTTTTCTCTTTTAGCCTGTTCTTGCAAGGCTGCGTAGTCAATAAGACCCGTTTCTCTATCGACCTCATAGGAGACCGATTGCATAATCTTAGCCGAAACGTTATGCCGGTAGCCATGGGTCAAGTGGCCTCCAGAATTGAGGGACATCCCCATGACCTTCTGGTTCACGAGCAGTTGGCGCACCCTTTCGTATTCTTCAGCAGAGAGCTCATCGATGCTCTTTTTGCCAAGCCGCTCCAACTCTTTATTTTGGACGCGCGATACTAGAATTGCCCAGAACGCAACGAGATTGGCATCGGCTCCAGAATGGGGCTGCACATAGGCATGATCACAGTTAAAAATGCATTTAAGCTCTTTGACCGCAGCCTCTTCGATCACATCAATATTGTCGCATCCCGCATAGAATCGATGGAAAGGAAACCCTTCCGAATATTTGTCGGTCAGAAGGTTGCCCATCGCCAATTGGACTGCCAAAGAGCAGAAATTTTCCGATGCGATCAGTTTGAGATAACTCCTCTGGTCCCTCAGCTCTTGGACAATCCGGTCAGCGATCAACGGATACGCCGACTGGATGTGGTCGAGGGAAGCCATATAGGCAATCGCGCTGCGCTTTCTTTGCTCCGGCGGAACTTTGTTAAAATATTTCTCCAAATGGGACATAGCGCTCTCCATTGCGCCGGAATCCGCGCGCTCGGTTTCAGTGATAACACTTTCAAGGCAAACATCTTTCATAGACAACTTCTTTGGTCCTCTTCAGACTTGAGGACCTTGGTGGAACTTAACGGGTGTTGTATCAGAATTTAAAGGATCCCGTCAAGCTAAGAGAGAGTTTATTTAAGGGAAGGATGGTGTGTATTGAAATTTTGAACTGGGACCGAGATGGTGGTTTTCTCCGCACTCATAGTTCTGGTCATTGATCAGGACTTTGAACTCGCAATCGGTAAATGGGGCGTTAGTCTCCCAGACCCATTCGTCAGGACCGACATTTTTCAGGGGGGCTCCCCGATCCCAGCTTAGACCTGCGCCATTGCCGCGGATGGACAAAGTATTATTGAAACCGACATCGTATTTCACAACGATGCGGGCAGGTTCATTCGAAACAGCCTTTTTGACAGAAGATTTTTTCAGCTTCGCCCCTTTTTTGCTCAACGGCCTCCTTCCTGAAGATTCAGACCGTCTAGCAACGGCAACCTTGGAGCGTCTTTTGGAACTAGAAACTACCTTCGGCATAACCGGCTTTCTCCTGTTCTGCTAACATTATTTTGCTGAAAATCAACCCGCCATGTCAATACTTTTTTTCATCGGATGTCCAGGGCTTAAGATCCCCTTCTACATAACAGCTCCCAGGATTGAAATTTTGCTTGAGGGATAATTGCATAAGCAGATAAGCTACCATGCCTAGCATTATCTATGTTTTTCCACCATTACAACGTGAGCGTGCCATGCAAGAAGGGTTAAAGGACATTTTAGACATTCAAGAGCTCGATATGAAAATGATTCGCCTCATGCGGGTCAAAAAAGAGCGTCAAAAAGAGATCCAGCAGATCGAAGACTTGCGCAAAGAGCTCCACATCCAGCTTACAGAGAAAGAAAACGAGATTACAGATCTTGGAAAAACCATCACTACCCTTGAGCAAAAGATCCAAGAGATCAACGCCAAGATTAAGAAATTAGAAGGCCAGCAGAGCAATATCAAGAAAGCTGACGAGTTCAACGCCCTTACCCAAGAGATGACCCAAGCCGAAAGAGAAAGGATCTCCGTCGAGCAAAAAGTCTCTGACCTAGTCGATAAGAAGGTAGCTGAGGAAGAACTCCTGGAAAAGATCAAAGAGAGCCTAAAGTCCTCAGAAGAGAGCAGCTTGGCATTAGAGCGCGAGATCCAGTCCAGCATCAAGCTGATCAACGAAGAAGGCTCCGGCCTCAAAGAACAGCGCGACACGCTCGCCTCCTCTGCAAATCGAGACACCCTCCAGATCTATGAGCGCCTCTTACGCAACAAAAAAGACCGCGTCGTAGTACCCATTGAGAACCGGACCTGCAGCGGCTGCCATATCGTGCTTACTGCACAGCATGAGAACCTTGTGCGCAAAGGGGAAAACCTTGTCTTTTGCGAACACTGCTCGCGGATCCACTACTGGCAGGAAAGCGAAGCCCTCGAAGGCACGACAGCGGCTACAAAACGCCGCCGCCGCCGCATGGCCAACGCATAAATTTGAACAGTTCATTCGGGAAAGCAAGCAATCGCTGCCTTCCTTCCTCTTTAAAGAGGTTGAGAAGGGGGAGGAAAGTCTGGACTTCACAGGAGAAGATACCAGTGAAAGACTGGGGGCTGCAAGGCTACGGAAAGTGTAACAGAAAACATACCGCCGGGCTGATGCTTTAGCCTTGAGCTAGAACATCGCCGGAGAGGCTGAAAATGTAGTCTTAATGGAGACTGCCACACTTATAGAGATATAAGGTGCTATAAACCCTATCTGAAGCAAGACAAAAGACGGGCGCTTCCTGTTCTCCGCAGAGCCTGTCTTAAACGTCGCTTGAGGACCTTGGCAACAAGGTCCCTAGAGGAATGATTGCTCACGACAGAATCCGGCTTAACGCTTTCCCGAATCTTTTTATGGAGAGGCAGTTGCAAAACTGCTTTGCCCGGAAAAATCGATGATTTTGAGGCCAGTTACAAGTGGCAGCAAAGCTGCCACGCTCCATTTGACGCGATCGACCCCAAGTGCATCGGCCAAGGAGAATGGGTGGAAATGACCTCAAAAGGGCGATTTTGCTGGGCAAATGAGTTTTGCAACTGCCTCTAGAGTTTTGCAATTCCCTCTAAACCCAATTTTTACGTACAGGGACTTCTTATGGTTCGCCACATCCTTTTTTCTCTCACGTTCTTACTGTTCGGATCTTCCCTCTTTGCCAAAGTGATCTCGACAGAAGGCGATGGCTATCTGGAAGAGACGAACGGGCAATACGTTCTCCGGATAAAAGGAACCCCCTATGAGATGGGCTACCAGCATGGAAAACTGCTCAAAGAAGGGATCCAGCAAAATGTCGGGCAGTCCATCGACAAGCCCCCAGCTGGAGGAGAGGACAAGACCAAAGAGTTCTTGCGCAACCTGCCTAAAATAAAAAACCATATTCCCCTCTCTCTAATTGAAGAGATGAAGGGCGTTGTCGAAGGATCGGACATCCCTTTTGAAAAAATCCTCATCCTCAACTTGTTTCCAGAGATGTTCCACTGCAGCGGCATCACTGTAAATGGAGAAGCGACGCTCAATGGTTCACTGTATCATGTCCGCGTCCTCGATTATTCCATTGGCAAATCGATCCAAAAGAGCGCTGTTCTCATCATCGCCGAACCCAAGGACAAGCTCCCATTTGCAAATGTCAGCTACGCAGGATTCATCGGATCGGTCACAGGTATGAATGCGGCGCACATAGCAATCGGCGAGATCGGCGGGCACGGTTATGGGTATTGGGATGGAGTTCCGATGGCATTTCTCATGCGCTCTGTATTGGAAAATGCCCACACTCTCTCGGAAGCTCAGGCCATTTTCCAAAACGCTTCGCGCACTTGCGAATATTACTACGTCGTTTCTGACGGCAATACCAACACAAGCATCGGGATCTACGCGACAGCCTCACAAATCCACTTTGTCAATCCAGGCGATCCCTATGCCATCTTGGCGCCGAAAGGGGTCCCGGCCCATTTCGGCACAGACGGCGAACATGACAAGTTCTTTATCTCTTCTTGCAGAATCGATACCTGCCCTAACCAGACCGTTTTGTTCGATCAGGATCAATCCCTCATTGCCCTCATCCGTACACAACCTAACGATTGCCTTCTAATAACCGGATTTCCTTATCCTGAGAGATACCCTGTCCTCGCTAATCGGGTGATTAGCCAATGGGGGCAGATCGATGAGCAGCAGCTGACAGAGATCATCAAACGCCCGGTTTCGCGCGAGTCGAATTTGCACAATGCCATTTTCCTTCCTTCTAGCCTTAAAATGTGGGTGGCGCATGCTGGTCCGAACAATGAACCTGCGTGCGATCAACCATACGTTGAATACGATCTCAAGAAGTATTGGAAACACCACGTGCAGCAGTAAAGCAGAATCTTTTTGTGTAAAGTTTCTTGTGTATCTGTAAATCATGCGATGGTAAAGTCCTCCGCTTTACCAACCATCCTTTAGAAAAGGAGCATTCCATGATTCGTCAACTGATTTGCTTTTCTGTGCTACTCTTTGGAACCCTTGCCGCTGAGAGCATCGATAATATCGAATTCCAATTTCCCTCAAAGCAGAATTGGAGAGTTGAAGAAGAGATCGTCAATTCTTTCGGCATATCCCAGATCTACGTTCCTGAAGACGATCCTTTTGATGGCGTATTTGAGCTTTTCTCAGCTCAGCTCTTCCACATGCCCTTTGTCTATGACAAGCCGGAAGAGTTTGGTCAATGGATGCAGCTTGCCTTTCCATTTTTCGACCTGCATTGTAAGCTCGTTGCATCCGATGAAGACTCGACAACCATGGAGATCTACGGATTTGAAGGCGGGGAACTTGAAATATACACCCTGGTACGCAGAATCCGGTCTGGCAATGGCACCGTCCTCTTGACCTACACGACCGGAAACGAGCTCGACATCGATGAAGCCAGGACCCGCTGGATTCCATTGATACTGAACGCAAGGCCTATTGCGAATTAAACAGATCTTTCCGAGCCGATCATCCGATCGGCTCTTTAATAGACCTCTTGCGCAACTCCATTTGCCTGTAAAATTTTTCTTCTTTTACAGGTTTTTATCCCACTCATTCGCCGACTTTTTATGTCGCCCCCTTCGCGGGATCCGTAACTTATATGGTTTCTAGAAACCTGTAAGAGAACCTCCAATTTTTCCAGACAAAGCAAGTTACGCAAGAGGTCTAATTTTCAAACTTGACCTTCATCATCTAGCGCCCGAGGGTGGGCCTTATCGTACACTTCCCGCTTCAAGCGCGAAGAGACCTGGGTGTAAATGGTCGTGGTCGCAAGAGAGCTATGACCTAGCAGAACCTGGATCGTCTTGAGATCCATTCCCTTTTCAAGCCAGTGGGTAGCAATTGTGTGGCGGATCGTATGGGGGGTGATCTTGCCAGCAAGCCCGCTCATCATCAAATACTCTTCGAACTTTCTGTCGACGGAGCGGGTTGTTATCCTTTTGCCCCACTTGTTCAAGAAGATCGCATCAGGATCTTCCTGGGCAAAATGCTCATCTCCATCATGATGGCGCTCATGATGGTCCAAATAACGGCTCAACCAATCGGCGGCTGTCTTGGTAATGGGAACGACACGCTGCTTTTTTCCTTTTCCCATCACCTTCAGTTTCAGATTTTTTGCATCGAAATCAGAACGGCTCAAAGCCACCAGCTCGCTAATGCGCAAGCCGGAACTGTAAAAGAGCTCCATGATGCACCTATCGCGGAACCCCAGATAGGTGCTCGTATCAGGCTGATCGAATAGATGCATGACCTGATCATAGGTCATAAATGTCGGGATCGTCTTATCGAGCTTGGGGCTGTCGATCTCATCCAAGGGGTTATGGGAAACTATCTTCTCTTTGGACAAGTATTTGAAAAAAGAGCGCAAGGAGGAGAGGCGCCGAAGGAGGGTCCTCTTGGCATTGGATTTTGCCGAGAGATCGGCTAGATAGCTGCGGACAAGGCGCTTGTCCACCTGGGCAACGCTCACTTCTTTAGGTGTCGTTGGAGTCAAAAGAGGACTATTTTCAAAATAATTTTTAAACGCCTCCAAGTCCATCCCATAATTGCGGACCGTATGCTCCGAGGCATTTTTGACGTTGCGCAGGTAATGCAGGAATTGAGAGGCAGCATCAATGTATTTCATGCTTGTTACCGGTTAAGAATTGGTAGACATTAGTCCATTCTCATGCTAGAATAAGGCACCATTTATTGAAAATGCTTGTTATGATCACATTAAAAGAAATCTCAAAAAAAGTCGGCCCTCGCCTCCTCTTTGACAGCGTCAGTGTCACATTCAATTCAGGCTGCCGCTATGGCCTTACCGGTCCAAACGGAGCTGGGAAGTCCACTCTCCTTAAAATCGTCATGGGCATCGAAGAGCCCACGAGCGGATCGGTCTCTTTGCCCCGCAAAGTAGGCTTCTTAAAGCAGAACATCGAAGACTTCCGCAACTTTAAAGCGATCGATGTCGTGATCATGGGCAACAAGCGGCTTTGGGATGCGATCGCTGAACGAGATTCCCTCTACGAGCAGGAAATGACCGATGAGGTCGGTATCCGCTTAGGCGAACTGGAGGAAGTAATCTGCGATGAGAACGGCTACAGCGCCGAGTCTGATGCAGAGATCCTCTTAAACGGAATGGGGATCCCCTCGGAAATGCATCAAGCGCAGATGCATACGATACCGACAGACCGTCAATTCCGCGTCCTTCTGTGCCAAGCCCTCTTCGGAGAACCGGAAGCGCTCATCCTTGACGAACCGACCAACCACCTCGACCTCGAATCGATCGGCTGGTTGGAGCAATTCCTCCACAACTACAACGGCGCATTGATCGTCGTCAGCCACGACCGCCACTTCCTTAATGCGATCACCACCAACATCGCCGACATCGACTATGAAACAGTTATCATCTATCCCGGCAACTATGACGACATGCTTGTTAACAAAACCTCCGTACGCGAGAGAGCAGAAGCTGAGAACAAGTCAAAAGATAAGAAGATCGCCCAGCTCCGCGAGTTCGTGTCACGATTCGGAGCAGGAACACGTGCAAGCCAGGTCCAATCCCGCCTCCGCGAAATTGAGAGGCTCGAGCCGCAGGAACTGAAAAAATCGAACATCCAGCGCCCCTACATCCGCTTCTACCCGCCTGAAAAACCATCCGGGCAAATCGTTCTGAAAGTCAATGACATTTCAAAGGCCTATGATGGCAAACCCGTGATTTCGAAATTCTCTTGCGAAGTGGCCAAAGGGGATAAGATCGGGATCATCGGCAACAATGGAAAAGGAAAGACAACCCTGCTCAAGATGCTCGCAGGCGTTTTAACCCATGATACGGGTAAGATTGAACTTGGGCATCAAGTACAGATCGGCTATTTCCCTCAAAACCACAACGAAGTCCTCGACAAAAAAAGTTCGATGACCGCCTTTGATTGGTTGAAGAAAAGACGTGATGGAGTCTACGACCAAGACATCCGCAGCATCCTCGGCAAGATGCTCTTTTCCGGAGATGACGCCTTCAAGCCGCTTTCCGCTCTATCCGGCGGTGAAACTGCCCGCCTGATCATCGGCGGCATGATGCTCTGCAATTACAACGTCCTCATTCTCGACGAACCGAACAACCATCTTGACTTAGAAGCTGTGTCAGCCCTCTCTTGGGCCCTGCAAGATTTTAAAGGGACAGTGCTCGTCGCCAGCCACGACCGCGACCTGATCAACAATGCAGCAACGAAGATCATGTCGTTTGAGGACAACGCATTGCGCATTTTCGACGGCAAGCTCGATGAATACTTCTCCGTCAAAAAATAGCTTTACTAAATTTAAGTTCACGAATTTACCCCTTCCGCAGCAGCATAAGAAAGCTGCGGAAGCCCTTCGAAGGTACATCGATTTCCCTTCCGATGAAACGCTGCATTCTTATTTGATCCTCGCTGAATGGCTAGATTTGAGCCTTCCTTCCGATCCCTCTTTTTCGCTTCTTTCCGATCGCTACCACTGGCATCTAGCGCAGGCTGGCAGATGCCACCAAGAGCACCATTTCCTCATCCAAAAACAGGACACCATAAGCACCGCTGCTTCTTTGCCAATCGCCATCTACCTTCACCAGCTACGCTCTGCATTCAACGTTGGAAGCATCATCCGCACAACAGAAGCTTTTCGGCTCGGGACCCTCTACTTTTCATCTGCGACCCCATTTACCGATAACCCCAAAGTGCAAAAAGCCTCGATGGGCGCATGGGAATCGGTCTCGTGCTATCAGGTAACAGATCTTGAGACCCTTCCCCGCCCCTGGATAGCCCTTGAAACAGTCGTTAATGCCCCAATAGTTCATGAGGTGGTATTTCCGGATAGCTTTACCCTCCTGCTCGGCAACGAGGAGTATGGCCTTCCAGATGAGCTATTAGCTCAAGTTGATGCCTGCATTCAGATCCCGCTTGTCGGTTCGAAGAACTCTCTGAACGTAGCCTCAGCTTATGCAATTGCCGCAGCAGCAATTGCCCAACAAGGGCGCAGACCTCTTTTAAAACTTGCCCTACCCAAAAAAGCCGAAGATCTTAAAGGGAAATAAAAAAGCCCCGGTATTCGATACCGGAGCTTTTGGAAAACTTGAAGAATTAGATCTTCATCAGAGCAAAGAGGCTTATCCTAGAAATTGGAAATAGGGATCATCGAGCATCGCTTTGAGCGCCTGCACTTCAAAGTCATTGGAATAGGCTTGCGCAACAAATGCCTCGCCTTCAATGTTTATCAATGGATTTGCTTGCTGCTGCCGCTGCTGTTCTTCATAACGGACCAAAATAGAATATCCTAATTGATCGAGCTGTTTGTAGAAGGATCCTTCAGGACCGCCCAAAATATTAAGCAGGTTTTGGTAGGCATCAATCTTCGCATCAACCTCTGCTCTTGGAGCCCTTTCTCTATGCAGCCGGTTGATTTCAACACGCAATTGATAAAGCTGCTCTACTTGCTGGCGGGCTGCATGCACGGGAGTCCTTTCATCTAAAAATCGGATGTAGAGATTGTCCAACATATGATCGAGGATCTGCAGTTCGATATCGGATTGATTTTCAAATGCTGGTTCATGCTGGCCAAAACCACTCGATTGATGTCCAAGTTGTTTTTGCATAGCCCCTTTTGTTCTAACCTGCAGAATTCTTTCGCTGATACCGGTAAAAGCTTCGTTAAAACCTTCCCCGCACCTTTCTAAGCATCCATTGTATCGATCGGCAGCTTCTTGTTTACGAGGATCGTTAACCCTAGCAAGCTCTAAATACTCTTGGCGTAAACCGCGCAATTCGTTGACAGCTTCTCTTAAAACAGGAACGCGCACTCGGAAGGAGTCGGCATGATCGGGAAATTGCTCTAAAACTTGTTGTGAAGAGAGCCTGCGTTCTTGATCGACGCACCCCATCTGATAAACCAAACGGTCTAATGGGTAGTCGATTGCAGGACCGACTTCGCCTTGAAATAAGTTGTTCGGATGAGCATCAAAGTATTCATGAAACCGCGCGCAGAACTGCCTGATGAAGCTTTGCTCCATCACGCTCTCTTTGTATGCACCAAACATCTGCATGAACTCAGGGCTCAAGAGCCGATCTTGCTCAGGCACTTTGCTTTCCATTTGACAGATCATCAGCATCGCGGCCCAAACGTCATCTTTAGGGTTGGCCAACGCGACTGCTACTTGTTCTTCTTGCGGCTTTCTTTTCTGTGCCTGCTCAAGTTCATAGGCCCGCACACAATCTGGAGACCACATTTGTTTGGTTCCAATCATCGCGGTTCCTAATCGGTTATTTCCATCTTCTTCCAAAAAATCGAGGAAGTCGATGATCCAGGCAACCACATCGCCATTTTTTTCTCTGTGAACAACAACGTTTTCAACTTTCATATCCCGATGGCATAGCCCAACAGAATGCATTTGGAAAAGTCCTTCAACAAGGCTTCTATAGAGTTTTAAACGTTGTTCTTTTGTCAGCTGGGCGACATCAAATCGATCGAGACTTGTTTCACCTAACCGCGAGACTTTAATTCCGTCTTCAAAACCCTTCATTTGGCAAACATTAGGAGCATTCTCTTTTGTCAAGCGTTTAGCTAGATTGAGGCTCTGAGTTTTGACTTCCCGTTCCTTTTCCAAAAGCTCCATTTCTTCTGGAGAATGGGCGATATTTGAGTAACTTTTTTCAATATTGACGCCGAGCTTTTCTCCTTGCCGGCTATACCCGATCTGAAAGGAACTAAACGCCCCTCCCCCATCTGGTTTTTTAATGATAAGGTAATACTTATCTTCTCCATTTTTTTTCTTTCCCACTTTTTCAATCGCAACGCAGCCTTGTTTCACCAGCTTGAAAAACTCCCTCTCTCCTATCCTATCGCGTACGTCATGGGCAATTTTTTTTGCTGCATCTGGCGTGAAATTGTATCCCTTAAATTCACTCTTTAAAAAACTTGTTAATTCTGGCGCAAACCTTACTGGAAGAACCAAGGAAAGCACTTTAAAAGGCCGTACTCCTCCATGAGATTTGGAAAGATCTTGTTCACTTGGGCTCAAAACCTTTTTTTCGACCTGATCAATTCTTTGGACTTGGGAGCGCTTTTGATCCTCATGGAATTCCCACATCGTCTCCAAAAGCTGCGGATCTAAATGTCCAATGCCGCCTTCCGATTCAGATCTTTCAAGCTTGCCCTCACGCTCTTTGCCATCGGGAATCCCTCGGCATTCATCGATCCATTGCTTGATGGCGCCTTCATCAAGTTGTTCTATTTCTGGTTCGGGACTTTCCCTTTTTTCCCGCGGTCCGATCATTTCAAAGTCATCGATCTCCAAATCATGCACTGCAGAACTTGCAACGGGCTCAAGATCCCGATCCTTTATCGAAGAGGGTTGGCGCACCCCGCTAGAAAGCTCAATACCGCTTTGGGTAAGGCGATTGAAAAATTCGGTTGCGTTAAGGGGGAATCCAAACTGCTTTTTTTGCTTCGCCTCTTGGGCTTCTGAGCTTGCCTGCTGCGGCTGGGAATCTTTTCGATTTACTCTAAACATAACGACTGCCTTAATTAATACTTTCTAATACCAAGTCCTTTCTTGATATTAATTATAATTATAATCTTTAAAGATATCATAAAAATTTCGATAAATCATTTGATTTTTTCCAACGATTAACACTAGAGAACGTGAAACGCAAACCTCTAATTTATAATATTTACGAATAGAACTGAAAAGACAAAAAGCCCCAAATAATGGGGCTTTTTTAAAGAAAAAATGTGAGATGACTACATTTCGGTAAGAATTTGATCTGCGTTTTCAATTAAGAACTTTCCTAAGTTGTTATCTGTTGCATATGACTGTGTTTCCAAGGTAAACCTTATATTTTTTAGCAGAATAGGAGTTAAAGGACATGTGCAGAGGTTAGTAGGAAACATAGAATTAACTTCCGAATTTGCGCTTATTTCCTTTAATAAGCTAAGCAATTCCTTGAACATTTCTCTCTGCTCGGCAGCAGCAAAATTATCTTTTAAATAGCAATTGACTCCCCTAATTAGTGATTCTTTAAATTCAGGGTTATTTACCAATTCTTTAAACTCAGGCACAAGAACCTGTTCTAAATAACTTTCATTTTCCTTCATAAATTCTGGATCACTTAAGTTTTCCATTTTTTTATTAAAATCAGAAAACCTCGGATCAACACCTACAATAAATGGCAATATAGCTTTAAATTCCGGATTAGATATTTTTACTTTCAATCCTTCACTATCATCTAGATCGATGTAAAATAATTGACACAGATCACTCCAAGTTTTAAAACCATCCCAATTAATCGCATGCCGTAGATATTGGTCTCCGCTTAGCGCTGCTTTATCCCATTCCTTGTAAACAGATATACCGGTCATCAATTTCACAACATCTACTGCGTGGTGAACTCCATTGAATTCGGTAACAGCACTCCCCCTTTGTATACTATTCCATGCATTCAGCTTTTCGGTTGAAACTCCAGTCAGACGAAATACACCCTGGGTACTAATACCATTTTCTCTTATGTACTTAATAGCGTTCTTCAAGGTTTCTTTTTTTGCATTTTCTATTTGTTGAGGTGAGGCACTTTCTATTTGTTCAGGTGGAGTAAAGTCTATTAGCTCTTGAACGAAAGTCTTAACGAAAACTCCAGCAGTCAATATAGCTGGTACTAACACTACCGTACCGCCTGTAGCAACAAGTAAGGTTTTTGCAAGGACAAGCACTCCTGCTGGCCAAGTAAACGGACAAACTGTAAGAGCGATTCCAACACCAACACCAATAAGAACAGGAATACCCACAGCTGACGTAGCTCCAGCTGTAGCTTCAAAATGACCTCTCGAGGAAACCTCTTCGCAAGCCTTATCAAAAGCAGAACGCAACCTTGTTACTTGTTTATTCTCGCCAGCTACTTTCATTGAACTTTTATCGCTCGAATTCGAACTGCTTGGCGGCAGATCCGGACTGCTTTTTTCATCAGCAACAATTATTTGACTCATAAAAATGTCTTTTTTAATTTTTTATTATATCTATTTCTTTATAACAGTTATTGTACACGTCAACGATTAAGAAAATATTAAATGGATTTAATTGCTTTTCGAATTATTATTAAAAATTCATGCAAACCGATGATTGTAAATAATTTACGGTCTAATTTATTCAATTTTTATTAATTTTTCAATTAATTAACCTTCAGCAGCTTACAACACAATTCAAATAAGCCATCATTCTTAAATTGACAAATTAAAAATGCAAATATAAATTAAAGTAAATAAGCATAGGTCTTTTGCATGACTATCCCTCTACCGCCGCTGGCTGGTTGGCCAACTCAAACATCTTTCGTCTTTGAACCTACGGAGAACTTTCTACGCGAAGGAACACGCAGGCGCAAGGGGCGACGCATCAGCGGAAGGCACTATCGAAGGAGGAACAGAAAATGACCTCATCCATTGGCGGCTCTGGCAGCGTCTCTCCACTTCCACCGGAGCAGTCCCAACAAAATGTTCCGGCGCTTGCCCAGCAGATGCAAACCCAAGTAGGACAGTTGGTCCAAAACTTGAGCAATCTCTCTACAGATCAATCTCAAGTCAATAACAGTGATTTTTTGTCGAATATGGCAAATAACGTAAGCGCTCTTAATGAAATTGTGAACCAAGCTCTTAATATTAAATAACCTGAGCTTTGGTTTCCTTTATAGATGATTAGTTTTGGCAGGTTTAATTGCTGCTGGCGCCTATAAATGTGCCAAAGTTTATAAAAAGCGCCCGAAAGATGCGCTAAGACTCTATAAAAGGAACCCAAAACTCAGGTTAAATAAGGGGGTCGTGATGCTAAGGGAAAATCTTCAAGATTCTGCTGAAATCCTGTTCAATATCCTTAACCAGCCTCTCGATGTGCCTGGCGCCACAATGAACGTGTCGCTTCTCGCCGCTGCGCTCAACTTTGATTCCGCTCAACCGGAGAACACCGACTTGAGCCGGATCATGCAAGAGTTTGTCAAATACCCTGAATCGACCCAAGCTCTGATCCAAGAGCTTGAGCTGCTTTACCGGGATTTAGAGAATCAATAGAGAAAATTGCAAAACTCGCTTCGCGGCCCAAATTCGATGATTTCAAAGCCGGTTTGTGTTTTTGCAAATTGACATAACCTTATGGGCCTTAGGCGATTTGTGAAAAACCGAATCCGGCGAAGAAAGTGTGGATTTTGGCCCGAATGGAGTTTTGCAATTCGCTCAATAAGTAAACGGAAATACCTTCAAGTCTTCGGCGACCCAGGTATTAGGGAAGATCTCTTTGGCCTCCCGGCCAAAGTCTTCGACGTCTTGATAACGGGCTGAAAAATGGGTTAGAATGAGCTGCTTGACACCTGCAGATTTTGCGATCTGCGCAGCTTGCTTTGCTGTGAGATGGTGGTGCTTTTCTGCCAAATGCCGGTGTTCTTCAAGATAGGTGCTCTCGCAGATAAGAATCTTTGCATCCCTTGCGATATCGATGGCCGCTTGACAAGGAAGAGTATCGATCGTGACAGCAAGGGAAGCTCCAGGGCGGATCTGACTGACATCATCGAGATAGACCTTGCGGCCATCAATGATGACAACCCCTTCTTTTTCGAGGGTGCGTACAAGAGGGCCTTTTACACCCATTACGTTGAGCTTGTCTTTATCAAACTTGCGCGTGTCCGCTTCCGTGACCCGCCAGCCGATGTTGTCAACACCATGCTCTAAGAAGCGCGCTTCAATCCGGAAACGCCCATCGTCATGAACAATCCCCTCATTGCGAACTGGATGCTCGATCACTTCGATGTTCTGATGGTAAATCGTTCCAAAGCGGAGCCGTTCAAAATAGGTCTGCCCGCTTGCAGGATAGTAGCAGTGGATCGGATGGGTGACCTTATCGAGGTTAAGCCGCATCAGCATTGAGCCGAGACCTAGACAGTGATCGCCATGGAAATGGCTGACGAAGATCCGCGTCACAAAAGTGGGCGCAACATTGGCAAAAATGAACTGCCGCTGCGTGCCTTCGCCCGGATCGAAGAGGAGTCCTTCCTCATTCCATCGGACAAGATAGGCACCATGGTTCCGTGTGCGGGTGGGCTGCTGGCTCGAGCATCCTAAAATGACGATATCGCGCATTGTCATGGCTTGCCTCGCGCAAAGAAAGAAAGCCTGCCTAGCGCAATGCCGCAAAGACCTCCGACGATATGGGCAGTATTAGCGATGTTGGCCGAAATATCGATAACTGAGAACATCTGGAGCCCAAAGGTGAGCAGTTCAAGAATGAACATAGCAAGGACAAAAAAGAGGAGGAACAGCGCCGTCCCTTTGGCCAAAGGATACCCTTCCCAAGGAGCCTGCCTCTGCCGCATCCAAATAAATCCTGCTAAGCCAACGACCACGCCAGAATACCCTAAAAAGTAGGGACCGCTGACAAGATACTGCGCCGTATTGGAAATGACGCCGATAATGACAATGAGCAGGACGATTTTCCACCTACGGACCCGCTCTTCGATCTGCTTGCCCAATATCCAAGCCCAGGCCATATTGAACAGGATGTGAAGAAAGTCCCTATGAAGAAGACAAGGTGTGAAAAGACGCCAGAACTCCCCTTGCCGGATCTTTTCAAATAGGGGGACATTTTTAGCTTTTTCCCATCCCACTTTTTTGACTTCGCGGAAAAACTCATAAAGGCCTTTCCAGGAAGGAGCTTGCTCTGCTTGAGCAAAGAGGGCTTGCGCATCGGGAGGAAGCTCTTTGACCTCTTTAAAGGTCTTGATGGGATAGAGGGCGATCAGCTCATCGATGTATTTGAATGTGCTAGGATAGTCGTAGATCAATGCCCTCTGCAAAGGGGTGAAAGCGATCTGGAGGGCCAATGCCCCTTTTTCCTGCAGCACCTCAGCTTCTTGAAGGTCGTTCCACAAGAACAGGAAGACGCAAATTCCAATGATAAACTGGGTTAGGGCCATTTGGAAACGCTTGCGCCGCGATTTTGGCGGCAAAGGAGGAAGCTGCATCTGGAGGTCTTCATCTTGCTTTGGGGAGGTCTCGGCTGGTGGGGTTAGCGCGACCAAAGGGATCTGGACATGCTGGAATTCTGGAGCATTAGGATTTTCCTTATACTTCTCCAACCATTCGATGGCACGAGAGAGGTCATCTTCTTCAAAGACCCAGATCCGGTACCGTTTTTTATGCTGCTGCTCATCATGATAAGGTTCATAGACGTTCTGCACCCCTTCCTTTAATAAAAAGGAATAGAGCGTATAAGCCTCTTTCTCCGTATCGAATGTTCCAATTAACCGCATATGCTCTGTATTTTCTTGATCACCTGTGATGTGGAAAGGCCTGGAATCAGCTGCACGATATGAACCCTTCCTCCGCAAGAGCGGACTGTTTCCGCCTCGATGCAGTTTTCTGTATATTCAGCTCCATTGACATGCACATGGGGCTGGATTTTTTTCAGCATCTGCCTCGGATCTGTCTCATCAAACCACGTGACGAAATCGACCA
>JAFEGU010000399.1 GCA_018239725.1 Verrucomicrobiota bacterium
GTCAACGCATAGAGATTTTCTAACGGCGGTAGTCATGACAGTGGCCTCTTTCAAAAAATTGAGGCAAAAGTTTACGAAAGAAAAATTTTAGTTACACGAGAAAAATGGCTGGCGGGAATTGCTGGAATAAATGCCTTTTTGATCGGGGATTGCTTAGATCTCTGCTTAATCTACCTTTTCTCAATCATCACTTTTCTTATGGAGCCGATGCCTTTCGAAGATGAGCAGTGGTCGGAAATTATTCCTCGGTTGTCCAAGCTCACCCCTGTCCCTCTTAGCTTTGAAAGAAGAGAGCATCGTGGGGTCGTCTTTATCAACGACTGCTATAGCGCCGATCCGACGTCGATGAAAACGGCGCTGAAAAATCTTCCAATTCCCGGACCTGGAAAAAAAAGGATCGGGGGCCTTTGGAATCATGAAAGAGACGAATGAGGGTATTTATTCCGAACAAAGCCACAGGGAAGTTGCATTGGCTGCGCTGGACGCTATCGATTATTTGCTGTGCTAGGGAAAGATAGCCGGGTGATGGTCGAAGTTTTTGAAAGCGCCGGCCGCCCGGCGGAGCATTTTCTGGATCTTGAGCACCTTAAAGAAGCGTGTTTTTGAACTGGCATCTGAAGGAGATGTTGTTCTCTTAAAAGCAAGCGCCGTCTCAAAGTTGTGGAAGATTTTAGAAGAGTAAAAATCCTTTAATTTTTTGTACTGCTTTCTAGCCTGTTGAATGCCATTCCCGAAGCTCATCGAAGATGCGAGGTGGAATGGCTCCTTCAGGAAATTTTAAATTTTCTTCTCAGGCCTTACCGCCAGCTTCTCTACGTTTAGCCTCTTCTTTTCAAAATTGTCTCTCTGCTTAAAAAACCATTTGATAAGTTGATTTTAGAGCGGTCTGGTACAGATCCTTGTTTGTTTTTTAAGTTTTACAATGAGCTCAATAATGGCTGATCGAGAAGAGTACGATGCCGTGGTGCTAGGAAGCGGAGAAGCTGGAAAATACATCGCTTGGTCGCTGGCCAAGCAAAAGCAGCGTGTCGCAGTGATTGAACGGAAATATATTGGCGGTTCCTGTCCGAACATCGCATGCCTTCCCAGTAAAAATATCATCCATAGCGCGAAGGTGGCCTCTTTTTTTTGGAGGGGACAGGAATTTGGGATCAGTAAAGACAATTGTAAGATCGACATGCATGCGGTGCGAAATCGCAAACGGGAGATGGTCGATGGGCTGATCGATATGCACCTCGACAATTATAAGAAAACTGGCACGGAGTTGATCATCGGCTCAGGAAAATTCATTGCGCCGAAGACCATTGAGGTCTTGCTGCCTGAGGGTAATAAGCGGATCCTTCGAGGAGATAAGATCATCATTAACACGGGGACTCGCGCAAAGATCGATCCTGTTCCAGGTATTCTTGAAGCTAATCCCATGACGCATATCGAAGCTTTGGAGCTGGAGCAAGTTCCCGAACACCTTCTTGTTTTGGGAGGAGGTTATATCAGCTTGGAAATGGCGCAAGCCATGCGCCGCTTAGGCAGCAGAGTGACGATCATTGAGCGCAATGGCCGTTTAGCGCACCGGGAAGATGAAGATGTTTCAGAAGGCTTGCATGAGATCTGCAGGAGTGAAGGGATCGACATCATGACCGAGCAACGGGTTAGCAAGGTCGAAGGGAGGTCTGGCCAGCACGTGAAGCTGTATTTATCGGGCGCTTCGGATCAGATTGTGGAAGGTAGCCATCTGTTGGTGGCGACTGGCCGCATTCCTAACACGCAGGAGATCGGTCTAGAGCTTGCCAATGTTGAGCTGACGGAAAGAGGCTACATTAAAGTCAATGACCGGTTGGAAACAACGGCTGCGAAAGTCTGGGCGGTGGGAGATTGTGCAGGGAGTCCCCATTTCACACATATCGCCTATGATGACTATCGGATCGTTTTTAATAACATTTTTGGAGGGGCGAGGAGCACGACAGGACGCCAAGTTCCTTTCTGCATGTTTACAGATCCGGAATTTGCCAGAATTGGCCTAAGTGAAACGGAAGCCAAGGCTAAACAGATCGCCTATCGGCTTGCAAAGATCCCGATGGCAGCTGTCTTACGGACCAGGACCCTATCTGAGACAAGCGGGTTCATGAAAGCCCTGATCGATGCCAAAAGCGATCGGATTCTCGGATTCACAGTTTTGGGAGTGGGAGCAGGAGAGATCATTGGAGCAGTCCAAATCGCGATGTTGGCCGGTCTGCCGTACACGACATTGCGGGATGCTATCTTTACCCATCCCACGTTGCTGGAAGGACTAATCCCCCTGTTCATGGCGGTTCCGCCGATCAATAAGCCGTAGGATTGCCAATCAAGACTCTTATCTAATTATACCAATCCCAGAAAATAAATTCATAAATTCAGTTCGAATTTTACCGAGAACCAAAGCCTGGAGCGAGAAGGCGAGCTTGAATAAGCTGCTTCGATTGAAGGCTAAGGCTCGCAGGTGAAAGGCGGATTGAATTTATGAATTTATTTTCTGGGATTGGTATTACTTGTCTGGTTCCTGTTCAGCGGGTATATTGGATCGCCTTACTATTAAGAGACGTTCTCAATTTATTTTTTTTATTAAGGTGTTCCATGTCCTGGTTACGATGGGTTCTCTGTGCTGCATTGGGAATTGCTTGTGTGAACCTGCCTGCGGAAGATCTTTCGGGGCGCATTGTTTTCCTGATCTCGCCTCCGAGGTCGATGTCTGCAGCTTGCGCCAGGATGATGCAGGCGCGCGGAGATTTTGAGGTCTTCCACGAGCCGTTCCATCTTCCCTACGTCTGCGAGTTCCATCCGCATTATGCCCCTTACGTCTTTGAACCGGGGCTTTATGCAACCTATCAAGAAGTGAAACAGATGCTGTTCGATGCCGCGGAGACCAAGGGAGTATTCGTTAAAGAGATGAGTTTTGATTTGAGGGAGTATCTCTTGAGCGATCTCGAGTTTGTCCGAGACAAGCGGGTCTCTTTTGTCTTTCTGATGCGGGATCCCCATTCTTCCGTTATTTCCTTTTATCGAAAGAGCCAATTCTGCCCTTCAATGCTCAACTATTTGATCGGGTATGAACCGCTGTACCATATTTTCGAAACAGTAAAGAAGGAATCTCCAAATCGGATCCTCCTGCTATCTGCAGAGCAGCTGGCGGAAGACCCTGAGGAGATCATCGAAAAACTATGCCAGGATCTGGACATCCCATTTTTGCACAATGCTTTGCATTGGGCAAGTGCAGAGGAGGGTTTCGATGTCCACAAAGAATGGCACGAGATGAAAAAAGATCAAGCGGTCGAGCAGTGGCATCAAGACGCTGTTGAGAGCACGAGCTTTAAACCATTGAGCCGGTATGCAAAGGACTCTGTAGGGAATCCGACGTTTGAAGAGATTGCCGATCCCGAGCATCGGGAAAAATACCAAGAGGCGTATTTTTACAATCTGCAGTTCTATGAGCTGATCCGGAACGATCCATTATTTCAACTTCCGCAAGAAAATCATTGATGCCGCTGGATTTACCGCCTCCTCCCTACGTTTACGTCGCCCTTCCCGAGCATGCTCCCCGTTTGCAGCGGGAATGCAGCCAGGTCTTGCTGCTCAGCCAGCAAGAACAGGCAAAAGCTATTGCAAGGCAGGCAGCGGCAGCATCTGCAAAACGGATCCTGACTAACTATTCGAAGAAAGACAGCTTCGATTCCTGCTTGAAAAATTTTGCCTGCAAGGCCCTTGGACTTTCTGCGTCGAGCTTCGAAATCAAAGCCGTTGAGGAAGTTGGGTATTCAGGTGACCAGGTTTTTGCGATTAAAGATCGTGTCGGCAATCGCTCTTTGGGGATCCTTAAGGTCTTTGAAGAGAGTTCGGATAATTTTTTCCCCGAAGTGTTTTCTCTCAATTATCTTACCAGCAGAGCGATGGCCAACTTTTCCTTTCCGCGCATGAGGGCGTTAGGAAGGTTTCATTATGAGGAAAAGAACTACTTTCTCCTCTGCGAGAGCACAGCTCCAGGAAGCTCCTTGCTCGGCCATTATCGCAATGGGCTGCCATTTGCTGATTTGGAACGGGGCATGAAAGAATGCGGCCGTACGATGGCGGCGCTGCATCGATCGCATAGGGGAAAACCGCAGGCTATATCCGAGTCTTTGGAAAAGAAAACGCGCGAGCTGTTGCTGCTGGCAGTGGAAAAATTAAAGGCCTATCCCCAGTGTGGAATCGATGTAGAGAAACTTGAGGCGCTTTATGAGAAGACGCTTGCCGATATGAAGTCGGAGCCGCTTCCGACCTCTGTTATCCATGGGGATGCAAAGCTGATCAATGTCTTCTTCGAGCCGCAAACGAACACGGTCACTTGGATCGATCCTCCGAAGCTTTATGAAAGCATCGATCCGGATGGAATGCCTAACGGGATACCTGCCAAAGACTTCTATAGTTTTATTGCCGACATAGAGCACCAGAGGTTCTCATTTCTGTTAGACGAAAACCAGAAGGTGTGCTCCAAAGAACTCCTGTCTCTGGAACAAATCGAAACGTTGAAAAGGGCCTTTTCCTTGGGATATGAGGAAGGAGGCGGGAAGCTTCCAACTCAGAGGCAATTGGCTTTTTTTTCGTTAGCTGCCCATTTGTATTTCATCAGCTCCGATCGGACGCGCGATAAGAACTCCTGCATTCCCGAACCGCAAAAAAGCGCTAGAGAATACAGGATGAAGAACATTTACAGCGATGTAGAAAGCCGTCTTTTAGAACAGACTGAGAGATGACCTTCAATAAAGCTAGAACTCTTTCTTTTGGATCTCAAGTCCATTGCCGAGCGAACAATCGATGGTATGGGATGTTCCGATCGGCGTGAAGGTCTGAGGATCATAATACGTTGTTCGGACGGTAACTTTCCCATCTGCATAAATCGTGAACTTAACATACTCATAAGCGGGCTTGCCGGTATGATCGCTGAATTGCAATAGAGAAGTTGCCACCCGTTCCGGCGTTGTCTCTGTGCCGGGAATAAGCATCATGGAGCTTGGGGCAAAGTATCCGATCGGCATACGCGGATTTCCTGTGCATTGAGGTAGGTCCAAGAGGAGAACAAAATGCTCCCCGGTGCGGATTCCTGCAGTCAACTCTTCGTAGGAGCCTACCGGATCCGCAAAGAGGGTTGAGAATGCGGAAAAGACGATAGCGATGTTCCAGAGGAAGAATTTTTTCATAAAATGCACCTCTCGTTGAAGTCGTTAAGATAAGAAAAAAATTCTATGAATTTGCAGCTAATATTCAAACAGAAAAATCGAGCAACGTTAAGGAGATGCTTTTGTTTCTACTGTGACAAAGGATCCTTTTTTGCCAAGGAAGGTGAATGCAAATGTGATCAAGAGGCCGACCAAGATCCAGACCATCAAGTAAAAGCAGTCGTCGAGTGCAAGAGATGAGGACTCGCGCTGCAGATAATACTCAAGCTGCGCATTGGCGTGGTCGCCGTGGATCCCAACGGTATTTGCTTGGGTGAAGAACTCTTGGGTCTGCGCCGATTCCGCAGTGATTCTGCTGCCTAGCCTGTCATGGTAAAAGACCTGTCTGCGGATCCAGGCGACATTGTAAAGCGATGCTCCAAGGCCGCTTGAGAGGGCCCTTACTACTTGGAAGAGTCCTAGCACCTTGAACATGCTCTCTTCATTCGGAAGGGCATAGAAGCAGAGCCTGAAGATCGGGGCTAGGAAAAGGGCCAGTCCTAGGCCTGCAAAAATCCTCGAAATAGCGATCCGTTCAAAATCGATATCGACGTTGAACTTCATTGTGTGATGGCTGGAGATGATCAGAAAGATGATCGCTAAGGCCAAGAAGATCCGATTGTCGATCCGGGCTATTCTTTTATCGATCAGGAACATCGGAAACATGGCGGTCAGCGCCATGACACCCATCAAGAGGGCTATCCAGTTTGGAGTGTAGTTCACCCAGAGCTTTAGCCAGAGGGAAAGGAGGATCACTATTCCAAAATAGAGGGAAAAGAGGACTGCAAGATTGAAAAGGGCAAAAGAGAGTACAGGGCGTTTAAGGAGCTTGAGGTCGAGGATGGGTTCATCATTGTTCAGCTCCCAAAGGATGAAAAAAATCAGTGAGGGGATTCCGATGGCTCCAAGTGTGAGAATAGTATTGGAGCGGAGCCAGTCGAGTTCTTGTCCTAAGATGACGGCCAAACTTAAAGACAATATGCTCACAAAATAAAAGAGGTAGCCGATGGCGTCGAATGGTTTTTTAGGGACCTCTGGTTCTGTCAATGGCTTGAGGGAATGCCTAAGGAACCAGGCTAAGAGGAGCAAGAGGGGAACATTCAGATAAAAGACCCATTGCCAATGCCAACGGTAGGCAACCCATCCTCCCCAGCAAGCGCCGATGACTGGGCCTGTGGTAAAGATCATTAACGAGATGGATGAAAAAAGCCCCCGTTTTTCTTTCGGCTGCAGCCATGCAAATAGGTGGAAGCCGACGGCATAAAGAGGCCCGGCTGCAAACCCTTGCAAAAAACGGGCCGCATTGAAAAAGGGGTTATTTGGGGAGATTGCGCACAGCAATGTGAAAAACGCAAATAGCATTAGCAGCAGGGTAACAGTGCGGACCGAACCAATTCGAGCAATCAGAGGTTTTCCCAATGGAATACTGAGCGCGTTGCCGATTGCATAGAGCGAGACCGAGTAGGTGGCGATCTCGTTGCTACCCCCTAGTTCTCCGACGATATAGGGAGAGGCCATGATGCTTAAAGTATAGTTGAAGATCACCATGAATAGCATGAAGAAAAAGGCGATATAGAGAGGGACCGGATAGGACTTTGTCTCTTCCATTTCACTCCTGCATTTCAATGAGCAGAGGGGAATCGGCATAAGCGATAAGGCTAGGATCGAGGTTCTCATCGATGATCACGCCGATTGCCGCCTCATCCCCTATTTCTTCCCATTCATAGATGGGCGTTTCATATTTGGGCGATCCTTCACTCGTCTCAGGAACAAGCAGTCCGGTTTGGTTGCGCAAGTCGACGATCGCTTCCATTGAAAGGCCGATCCGCAGGGGATGCTGCTTAAGCTCTGCGGGATCTAAAGAGACGCGCACAGGGACGCGCTGCACAATCTTGATCCAGTTTCCGGAGAGGTTTTGAGGAGGGAGAAGTGAGAAGGCGTTGCCGGCTGCACCGGGAAGCCCTGCGATTGTTCCGTGGAAGACGACATCATCGCCGTAGAGGTCGGAGGTGATTCTGACTGGCTGGCCGATCCTCATGTGTTTGAGCTGGGTTTCTTTGTAGTTGGCATTGACCCAGATCTGGTCGAGGGGGATAACGCTCATCAGCAGCTGGCCGACATCGGCCCACATTCCGACTTGAATTTTTCTCTGAGCGACAAGCCCTTCGACAGGGGAATAGATCCGGCATCGGTAAAGTTGGACCCAGGCATCGCGCACTCTGTCGGCAGCTTCGAGCACAAGGGGATGTCCTTTGATCGATGTCCCTTGGACAAGGCTAAGGGATTTTTCATAGAGGAGCTCTGTCATCTGCAGAGTGTAAAAGCTGCTGCTCAATGCAGCAATCGCATGCTCGAAGTCTTCAACGGACACGCCCCCATCGGAAATGACATCCCTTCTGTGTTCAAAGTCCTGCGCCGATTTGATGTACTCCGCTTTCTTCACTTCGATCTCCGCCTCGTAAACAAAGACTTGATGGAACATCTGGCAGACTTCGCGGACGACTTGGGCGAGATTTTTCTTTGCTTGGTTGAGCGCAATAGCCGCATCGGTTTTATCGAGGTCGATGAGGACCTGCCCCTTTTTTACCAGATAGGTGTCGTCGGAATGGATCGCAGTGATAAAACCTGGGCGCAGAGGGGTAATGTAGACTTGGTTCCCTTCGACGTAAGCGTCGTCGGTGTATTCAATGTAGCGGAGGTAGAAGAGCCAAAAGAAAAAGAATGCAAGGGCCAGCAGGATGCAGACAGAAGAGAAGATGACTGTGATCTTTTTCTTTTTGGGAATAGAAGGAGAAGGGGGTGTTGGTGCCGTCATTGTCTGTCTCCTAATGCTGTCAAAGGGAGGCTGTAGGCTGATTGGTAGCCGCCGCCGAGGGCCTTGATCAACTTGATCGTTGCCAAATACTGGGTATAAAGGAGGGTCACATTATCGAGCTCTTTTAAGATCAACTCCTCTTCGATGAAATACTCGGCAAGGCTGTTGTCAAGTCCGCTCAGCCTTCGCAATGAGGTGATCTCGCAGCGGTTTAGGGCAGCGTCCACGATCTGTTCCTGATCGGCCTTCTGCTCAAATGTCGCTTTGGCCAAAACAAGAAGATCGGCGACTTCAGAGGCGCTCTGGAGCAAGAGCTGGTTGTAGGAGAACACCGCCTCGTCAAAGAGCGCTTTTTTGGCCCGGACGTTCGCGCGGATCTGTCCGGCGGTAAAAATAGGCAGGTGGATTGCCGGCTGCAGTCCGCCTGACTTGCTGCTGGCTTTGAGCAGGTTGCGGTACAAAACGCTCTCTAGCCCGGCAAAGGCAGTCAGATTGATATTCGGATAGAAATCGGCTTTGGCGGCGCCCACTTCATGAGCAAGCGATTCAACGCGCCAGATCTGGGCCATCAGATCGGGGCGACGCGATAACAGATCGATGGAAAGGTTGTCGGGGATTGTGATGCTGTCCAGAGTAGGAGGAAGTTCCTCTGCGATTTGCAAAGGAGCATCAGGGCCGGCTCCAACTAAGATATTAAGCAGGTGCTTATCCGTTTCGACCTCTTGCTCGATGCTAAAGAGGAGCTTTTCTGCTTCTAGCAGGTCTTCTGCTGATAAAAGCGGAGGAAGCATGGAAAGGAGCGCTTTGTCTTGAAGGAGAACTTGTAAGTCAAGGACTTTGCTACGCAGATCGTAGAGGGCTTCGAAAAGGCGTTTTCTGACTAAGTTGGTCTTAAGAGCAAAGTAGGCTTGGGCTACTGCAGTCGTCGTGATCAATGTGACTTGCGCAGCCTCTGCCTCCTGGGCTTTTTCTTCTCCGAGCGCAGCATTGAAAAGGTTCCTGTTCTTCCCCCAGAAATCGAACTCATAGGTGAACGAAAGGGTTAGATCGACAAGATTGGCATTAAGGGGAACCTTCGGATTTAAAGCACGGTAAAGGCCATTTTTGCTCAAGTATTGCCAGGTCTCATCAGCATCGAAGAAGAGAAAGGGAAATAGTTTGGAGCGGACCACTTTTGCCGTCTGTTTGGCATATTCGACCCGCCGTTCGATGCTTTGGATCGAGGGGTTATGGGAAAGCGCTTCTCCGATCAGCTCGTTGAGCTCTGCGGATTGAAATAGATCCCACCAATTTTCTTGAGGCCAATTGCCAAGGGAAAACAGGCCGCTCTCAACGCTGCTCCTCACCGAATCTTGTACGGAAGGAGCGGAAAGGAGGTTTTCCCGCTGTTCATCTTTCGGCAGAGAGACGCACCCGGAAAGAAGCAGCAAAATGCCAAAGACGAGTTCTTTTTTTAAAAAATGCGAAATCATTGCGTTAATTTTATTATTGACTTAACCTTCTTATTAATTAATTTTTTTGAGTGCGTCAATAGGAATTGAAAGATTTTATTGAAGATGAAAAATTGGGTGATCTATTCGATTTGTTATTGAATTTGCAATAAAAATGTTTGTTAATTATTTGTTTTAGTTGATTTGCTTTGATTTTATTGCTATAATATTAATGTGAATTTGGGTGTTTGTTTGAGGTTTTATGTCGATTATTCCATCTAGTCAGCAAGGCTCCGATCGATTTCACTGCAGTTCAACATTCTTTACAGGGGTTCATTCTCCCGGTTCGAATCGCTCAATCCCATCAGCCCAAAACGGGGGGCTTGATGTCTCTTTTTATATCCCAAGCCGATCGGTAACGCCTCCTCAAATCCATCCCGCTGCTCAGACAACGCTGCGCACGATGCAGCGTGTAGAACCTGTATCAAAAGGATTCTGCAGTTATCTAGCAGACGCATGGCAATCGGTCGTTAACTGCTTCTGGTCTTTTTTAAGCTGGCTTGGACTTATCAAACCTGATCCTGAAAGTTTAGAAAATCACCTCAAAGGCGATGCTGAGATCGCCCAAGCTATGCAGAGGCAGCTGCAGAGGAATGCGGAACAGATGGCGCACGAGCCCATCAAGACTTTCCAGTACCAAGCGGCGCCTGCGACGTGGGAGATGCACGAAGAGCGTGTTGGCCACGTGCCTGTAGGAATAGCCCATGCGCAGGGAAGACGTCCTACGATGGAAGATGAGCACATCGCTGTCCAGTTCAACGTTCAGGTTGGGCAAAGAGCTTTTCCAATCCAGCTCTTCGGAGTCTTTGATGGACATGGAGGCCCTATGGCTGCCCGTTATGTGCGCGATCATTTGCAGGGGAAATTATCAGAGGCGCTCGTCGAATATAACCCCAACGGTCTGACAGATGCAGGGATTTGGCGTGCATTGAAAATGACAAGTGTCCGTTTGAACCAAGATTTTAAGGCACGGCATGCAGACATTGCCCAGTGGCAGGGGACGACAGCGACGATCGCCATGATTTTAGACAACAAACTGTGGACAGCAAACGTCGGCGATGCGCGGACGATTTTGGACAACAACGGAATGGCCGAGCAGTTGACGGAAGATGCTAAACCAAACGATCCCCGCTATCGCCGCGGGATTGAACGACGCGGCGGAACTGTGGAGAATGTGTGGGGAGTTCCTCGGGTCAATGGGGTATTGGCGGTTGCGAGGGCGATCGGAGACCATCAGCTCAATGGAGCGATCAGCGCCCGTCCCAAAATTGCCATGAAGCCACTGTCCGATATCCAGCCAGGCAGCCACCTTGTCCTCTGCTGCGACGGGATCTACGATGTTGCACGGACAGTCGATGTTGCCAGAGCCGTTCATTTGAACCGCGCTCTAACTCCAGGCTCTCTTGCAAGGAACATCATCTTTTCAGCCCATGAATCGGGCTCTACGGACAATCTCTCAGCTCTTGTCGTCAAGGTTCGCTAATTTGTATAAATTTCAGAATTCAAATTTTTCTTGCTTCGCAGAAAAAGCGTATTCGGAAACAATTGAAATGATGTAACCTCGTTCCTTAGAAACTGTTAACGGATTTAGGTTTCGTCGCTTTTTTGGAAATTTTCTGAAAAAGTCCCAAAAATTGACAGAAACTAAATTCGTTAACAGTCTCTTAGCTATAAGCTAAGTATTTCAGGATGCAAAGCAATCGGGTCGATTCTTATGTGGTTTCATTTTTGCACATCTAACCATAATGCTACAGGAAGAGATACTCTTGAAGACATGTATAATTGGTTTTATGCAGGGCTTTCTGAACTTGGGCATAAGGTTACAATTTCTCAACATGAAATTCATTCAGATGCAATTAACATCTTTTGGGAAAACTTCTTGCCGAAGATGGGTAACAAAATTAAAGAGACCAATGCAATTTATGGCATTGTAGCAACTGAAATTCCATATGGAGAAACTTTCAATGGTAGGTCTGATGGCCCATGGCCATTGCGTTGGAAGGGGTTTTCTGAGGCCGCAACTGGAGCCTCGTTTATTTGGACGATGGTTGAGTCGACAGTTCCATATTATTCACAGTTTGCTCCAACGGCTTTTGTTGAATTAGGGTTCAGCGAACTTCTGATTCCCAAAATGACAAATGATCATCCTGATATTGATTTTAGTTTTTTTGGGCTTAGAACCCCCTATCGTGAAAAGGTAATCAAGAAATTAGAAAAAAAAGCGAAGGTCTTTTGTCCAAATAAATTTCTTTCTTCTGAAGAGGTGAGCAATCTCATTGCAAGGACAAAAGTAGGACTCTCTTTTAAGCAGTCGGAAACATGGCCGATCCCTTCGCCGACCAGGTTAGGAAGACATTTGATGGCCAAGCGTGGTCTTGTAACAGAATACACACCAGTTATTACAAGACAGGCTCAGCTCATATCCGTTGCACCCGAGAACGTAGATTTTGCTGCTTTTGCTTTAGAAAAGCTTAAAACTTGGAAGGAAGACGCTGAAATTGCATTTGAGCGGTTTCGTGTTGAAATGCCTATGAAGTCAATTATGGCTGATGTTTTGAACAAAACTGGCGTTTTAGCATTATCGAAGCAGTTGCCTAAAGAAAGAGCGATTAAAATAGTCCTTGATCCGCCCGAGTTGATTGAGACAATTTACGATGTCAATATTATCTATTATGATGAGTGTTATTTTTGTGTAAGGCAGAAAATTGGAGAAATAGACTTTACTCAAGATAAACATATTCTGAAGGAGCAGTACAAAGATGACATTATCTTTGCTAGTTCCTTAATGGAAGCACGGAAGATGGTAAAGTTTAACCTCAAGTCTTATTTATTTAAAATTCAATCCAAATTGAAATCAAAATTGCCGCTGCTATCCAAAGATAAATCGGTTAAAATAGTTCTTCGCCCACCGAAGTTGATCCAGACAATTAACGATGTGAACATTGTCCATTATGATGGGTGTTATTTTTGCGTAAGGCAAAAGCTTGGAGAAATAGACCTGACTCAAGATAAACATATTCTGAAGGAGCAGTACAAAGATGGCATTATCTTTGCTAGTTCCTTAATCGAAGCGAGGGTGAGGGTGAAGTTTAACCTCGGGTCTTATTTACTTAAAATTCTAACCAAATTGAGTTCAAAGGTGAATATATGGAAGGGATAAGTATTCTGCAGCTTTTTTTCTTGCCTATCATGTGAAAAAAATGCCGCCTCTTATGAGACGGCATAGTGGGTTACTTCCACAGCGAGAACTTTCGGGTCAGCTCAGAGACTTTGTCCCAGTCGCCGAACAGAACGATCCCATAGTAGATCAGATCTTCTTCTTTTGTCTGCTTTGTCCGCTCGATCTGTTCGAGGTAGGTGCCGATTGTCATCGACTGTGTGAAGTCGGCAAATCGGATCCCTTGTTCCAGACAAGCATTGCGCAAGGCCCGAATCTTGTTCGAATTGGCCTTCAAGATCATGAACGGCATCTCAGAAATGCAGGGATGGCTTCCGCCATCCGCATCCACATAGTTGGTCAGCCGCAAAGGCTCAACGCCAATTGTTGATCCGAAACCGATGCACATATGCGCCAAGGCGTTCATGATCACGCCGGGTTCGATCTTTTCATTCAAGACAGCGACCAGTTTGTTCACAAATGGGGTTGCCATATTATCCCTCCTATTCTTTGAGTCTTTGTTGCGAAGCGGCTAAGAGATCACTGAGGGCTTTATACCCGACCGAAAAAGCGGCGACGCCGGCGCTTTTAGGGACAGCGCCCTTCATCAATTGCGGCAAGGAAACTACTTTAATTCCTCTTTGCCAAAGTGTTAAAGCAGTATCTGCCGGATGGCCGACCGCGCTGCCGATCGCGCCGCTCAACGCTGCCGAAACATATTCGACCGCTTTGGTATCGCCTGCGACCTGTTTCAATTCCTGGCTGACTGGTTCGCTGACCCGCAATGAAAAAAGGAAGCTGGTCTCTCTGGTGACGATCGCTCCGACTTGCTTAGCAGACAACGCTGAGAGGGCCTGCATCGGAGAGAGTCCCATCGTCTGTCCGTTAAAGATTGCCAATAACGGAGCTGATACGCCTCCGACGAATGCTGAGCTTCCAAACATTGTCCAAAAGCTCGGCGGCTGTCCTTCTTCATTTTTTCGAGCTTTAGCCAATGCTTTTTCCACAAACGACTGGACGATCGTTTGTGTGCCGACGATTGTTCCGATCGTAGGGGCTGCTTTTACGCCGCCCATGAGGACTTCCCTCATTGTCATTGAGGGTGCCGCTTTTCCCTGTTGGTGGGCGCTTTTAACGACAAAGAGGTAGTAAGGGGGAACGATCGCCCCTGCCGCTGCGAATATAGGATTGAATTGGTTCCAATTGAACCACGTGGATGATCCTGAAGGATCTGTTGCTCGTGTAGACATAGAAAAATTCCTTAAATAAATAATAAGTGGTTTTGCAAGTTCTGTTTAGAACTTGGAAAAAAAATAAAATGTGAGTTGGATAAATATGTTACTGCGCCGCTGGGCGCAGAATAAGGAGGAGATTACGGACGATTTGAGAGATAGAAGAAACGTTCCCATTAGCAAAGCAGCCTTGGGATTGAGCACGCAAATCGGATGTAAATTGTTGTGCCGGTTTTTTCATGACATAAATTGTACACGATCGATCATTTAATAAAAATGATAGAAATAAATTGAGTTTTTTGGCGATCGGCTTGCGCCTAAAATGGGTTCTTATACCAATCCCAGAAAATAAATTCATAAATTCAGTTCGAATTTTACCAAGAACCAAAGCCTGGAGCGAGAAGGCTAGCTTGAATAAGCAGCTTCGATTGAAGGCTAAAGTCCGCAGGTGAAAGGCGAACTGAATTTATGAATTTATTTTCTGGGATTGGTATTAGTTGGAAAAATACTGCATCTCTTCTAAATAGGTGTTAGAGCAAGTGGTAGGCAAGCGTGGGGGATCGATGCCGGACGAGATGTTCTTTTTTATCGCAGACATCAGCGGTTATACGCAATACATGGTGCGCAATCAAATGGAGCATGACCATGGGATTTTGATGATCAATGAGCTGATGACGGCATTGGTCAACGAGGTGGCATTGCCGATGGAAATTTCCAAGTTGGAAGGAGATGCAATTTTTCTATATCTATCTTACGAAAAGCTCTCCGCTGAGATGCACAATGATCCAAGACTGTTGACCGAGAAAATCTTACGCTTTTTCACGACGTTTCAACGTAAGCTCAATGCCATGCAAGAGGGGAGTGCGTGCGACTGCGGCGCTTGCGCCAATCTCAGCAGTCTCAATATCAAAATCATCGCCCATTTCGGCAAGGCGTCCATGGTGAAGATAGGGCCATTTATGGAGCTGTCGGGAGTCGATGTGATTCTTGTCCATCGGCTATTAAAGAACCAAGTGAAGGAGAGAAGATATTTACTGCTCACCGATGCTGCCTATCAGAAATTGAAATTGCCAGCGGAAGGCAAGCTCGTGCAATCAGAAGAGAGCGATAAAGATATCGGAAATGTAAAGGTCTATGTTTACTTTCCGCCTGAAGGTGTTCCTCCTCCGGAAAAGAAAGAGTTGACAGTTTGGAAAAAAATCCAGAATCATACAAAGCTCTTTGTAGGAACAGCTCTTTTGAAGTTGGGAAAAAAGGGAGATAGGCACTATCACAATTTCCCGAAATGAAGCTCTTTTTAGGATTTGACGAGGAGAAGCGAGAGGGCGATCGCCCACATCATACAGCCCACAATCCCGTCGATCACTTTCCAAGATGATGGCTTTTTAAGGACCGGAGATAAGAGCCTAGCTCCGTAGCAAAGGCCGAAAAACCATCCGAACGAAGCGATGACCACCCCAATTGCAAAATAGAGCCTGAGATGGTCTTCAAATTGGGAGCCGATGCTGCCTAAGATCACAATGGTGTCTAGGTAGACATGGGGGTTTAAAAAGGTGAGAGCAGCCAATATCAGCAGTGTTTTTTTTAAGGAATGGCTTGCTGGTTCATGGGATTGGCTCGCTTGAAGGCTTTCTGAATGGAAGACGGAGCGAAATGCTCGAAACCCATACCAGAATAAGAAAGCAGCCCCTCCCCATTTCGCGATGAAGAAGAGTGTGGCATTGTGCGTCAGGATTTCACCCAGTCCGCCGATTCCAATTGCAATCAGTAGCACATCGGAAACGGAACAGAAGAGTGCTGTCGCAAAAACATGGTTTTTCTTAAGTCCTTGTTTCAGGACAAAGGCATTTTGGGCGCCGATCCCAATGATCAGGCCGGCGCCGGTTAAAAATCCTTTTAAGAGCGCAAGATACGCTGTCATGAATTCTTTTCATGGCTCAATGGTTTTGACCAGTTCGGCTTTTTAAACCAGAGGATAATGGTTGGTGCAAAACAAGCCAGTAAAATGCTCAAAAATAGAAACGTCACATAGAAGACGGTATTTCCGGTTGGGATTTGAGCTGGAGGAAAAAAGCCGATGAAGAATGTGGCAGCGGAGCCGATCAGCCCAAGTCCTGCAACGATCCATATACCCAGTTTTCCACCAGGAATTTTATAGGCGCGGACAACATTGGGGCGTTTGTAGCGCAGCTTGATGGCTGCAGCGAACATGAGGATATACATGACCAAGTAGAGCTGGGCGACCATCGCATTTAAAATCCAATAGGCGCTGCTCACAGTCGGCATAACAAGGAAGATCATAGAAAAAATTGTGACAATGACCCCTTGGGAGATCAGAAGGGTTACAGGCATCCCATGCCGATTGAGCTTACGGAAAAAGGGGGGCAGATCCCCGCTTTGTGCGGCGCCGAGCAATCCTTTGCTAGGGCCTGCGATCCATGTGCTCAACGTTCCGAAGGCGCCAAAGGCAAGAAGCGCTGCGATGACGGGAGTAAGCCAATTGAGGCCGTATGAGTTCACAAAAAAGGAAAAGGCTTGAAGCGAGCCGGCAACTAGGCTGATCTGCTTTTGAGGGATAACGACAGCGATGGCCAGAACGCCCAGGACATAAAGGCCCAGAACAAGGATGGCCGACAGCAAGATTGCTTTAGGATAATTTTTTTGAGGGTTCTCGACATCCCGTGCATGAACGGCCGACATTTCAAGGCCGCAAAGTGCGACAAGGACTCCGGAAAAAAAGACAAGCTGTGTCGGAGAGCTCATATCAGGGATCAAACTGTCGACGGTCATCGGGATCTCGATCGGATTGCCTGAGAAGTACCATGCGATTCCAAGAATAATGATGAGTCCGCCGGGGATGATCGTTCCCGCGATTACCCCGAATGTGCTGATCCATCCTGAAGCGCGCATTCCAAGCAAGTTGGCAAGGGTCGTCGCCCAGAAAACGCCGAGGATAACAAAAAGGGTATAGTAGGTGTTTTGAGCAAGTGCCGGATTGATAATGTAGGCGATGGTTCCCGCAATGAAAGAAAGGAGGGCGGGATAGTAGATCACATTTTCAGCCCATAGGAGCCAGACGGCAAGGAATCCGGTGCGATGGCCGAACGCTTCTTTGACCCAGGCAAAGACTCCTCCTGTCTTAGGCCATCCAGTAGCAAGTTCTGCTGAGACCATGGAAACAGGAATGAAAAAGAGAAGGGCTGCGACGGCAAAAAAGAAGAGGGAAGCAAACCCGTACTCGGCAATTGTCGGCCAGTTGCGGACGCTGCTGACAGCGGCAACGTTGATCATAGCTAAAGTAAAAACGCTGAGTTTTTTTGACATAAAAGTAGAATGCTTTGTTTGTATTCCATAAGTTTAAACGATGAGCATCTTCGGTTCAAGAAGTTAAATCCTAAACAGTAACTCGGAACAGTTTTTTAAATTTGCTTGTGCAAATTATCGATCATTTGGAAAGATAACTCCTCGATTTTTATAGGATGTAACGAATGATTGCAAAAACAATGTTGATCGAAGAGATCATCAGAGGATTTCCTCAAAAGGGGCATAAACTGCGGCGGGCAATGAGAAGTTTTTTGGCTTGCACGGAAGATCTGCCAAATATTCCTTTGGAAGATTTTCTTATCAAAAAAGGAAAGACATCGGCCGATGTCGATTTCCTAGTCCAGAAATTGAACGCTGTCCTGCAGGAAAATGCAGATCCTTCCATTATCTCGATCACGGAACATGCTGCGGTGAAACTTAAAGAGTTCCTCTCTTCTGAAGGAATGGACGCTTGGGGGATTAAGGTCGCCGACCGTCCTGCGTCATGCGGAACAGGCTACGAATACGTTTTTGAGCCTACTCCCCGCCCAACATCCGAAGACCAGGTTTTTCTGTCCAATGGGATTGAGATCTACGCTCCGCGCGATCATTTGAAGAGGTTTTTAGGTTCATTGATCGATTTTGAAGAGGGGCCGATCGACGGCGACCATTTTTCAGGCCTTTTAGGCGCCGGCTTTACGATTTCCAATCCTAACGTCAAGACAACTTGCGCTTGCGGATGTTCGAATATGTATACCGAAACAACTTGAAAAATTGGGAATTTAGCAAGGAGGCGCCCTAAATTTGAGCCAAGCTGTGCTGACGCCGAAGCAGCTCAACATGAATAAGTTGGGCGATGCAGGCGGGGTCAAATTTAGTGGCTGTCCGATGCTGCTAAAAACCAATTTTTCAAGTTGTTTCGGTATATAAAGAACTGTAGAGGAGCAATTATAAAGAGATGCTTGATGTACCAACATAGAGGAATTTGGATCGCCCTAGGATGCGCGTTTATCTTTGCGTTGAGGCTGTGCGTCATTAAGTCAACTCCAGTCAGCAACGCCCAAACCCTTCTTTTTTACCGGTTCCTCTTCGACTTTTTACTCTTAGCTCCCTTTTTTTATAAGCACAGAAAATCCTTAAAAACGACTAAGCTTGCAACCTATGTATGGAGGTCTTTGCTTGTAGCCATATCGATTTTTTCTTCGACGTATGGCGTTCAACACCTTGCATTGGCGGATGCAGTCTTGCTGCAATACACGTTTCCCCTCTTTGTTTCCCTGATTCTATGGATTTTTTATAAGAAAAAGATCTCCATGAGGGCCAATCTGGCATTATGGATCGGATTTGCAGCAGTTTTTCTGCTTCTGAATTCAAAAGGTGACGTTTTTCACCTTGCTAGTTTCGCATCTTTGACGGCGGCCATTGCAGCGGCGCTTTTAGCAGTTTCTTTGCATGAACTGGTGAAGACGGAGCATATCTTGGCCATTTTGTTCTATTGCACGTGGATTCCAGGATGCATGAGCTTCATCCCTTTTTACTTTTCATGGGAGCCTGTCCCTCTTTCAGTCATTGCGATATACTGCATTCCTAGTTCTTTTCTTGGGGTCATCTATCAATATTTAATGGCGAAGGCTTATTCCTATGCTCCTCCCCACATCATTGGGAGCTTTAGCTATTTTTGCGTCTTTTTTTCCACGCTTCTTGGTTGGGCTATATGGAATGAGAGCTTAAGCCTTTTGCAGGCTTTTGGAGGAGTGCTGATCGTCGTTTGCAGTATTCTGATGGTCCGCGAAAATAGCCGGGTTGGAAGTCAGGGGCTGCAATCAGCCAACAATATGGAATAGTTCGGGATTTGGAATTTGTGAGGCAGGTTCCTTGCTTAAAATGACCCTATCGAAATGGACGATGCCAACTGGAGAAATCCTCAAGTTGTGCACATGAGGCTTCTGCAAGTAGGCGTAATGTTCATAATAGATCGGAGCGATCGGCATTTCTTCCAAGATGATCTTTTCTGCCTTTTTTGCCAGCTCATGCTTATGCTGCGGATCGATTAATTTCCGATATTGATTTAAGGTCTCTTGGTAACCTTGATGTTCCCATCCGGTGAAATTTCTGGGGGTGTCCTTGAATTCAAAGCGTTCGAGGAAGTTGATTGGATCGGTGTATTGGGAAACTGCATGGATGAGGGCCGCTTGGAATTTCTGGGCGCGGAGCCGCTGAAACAGTTCTTTAAAGGGAAGCGGTTCCAATTGGATGCAAAGATCTAAAGACCCTTCCAAACAACTTTTCAATTGTGCGGCCATTCGAGAGAACAGATCGGTCGCTTCAAAGCTTAATGTAATGTCTAGCTTTTGCAAGTTCAGTTGATTGAGGGCTCTCCGGAAGAGCTCTTTGGCCTTGTCCTGCGATTCTTCAACAGAGAACATGTCTTGCTCTTCGAAAATGCATGAGAAGAGTCCTTTTGCCAGAAGCTCAGGGGGAAGGAGAAGTTTTCCCAAGAGCTTGCGTCTCGGGATGGCATAAGAAAAAGCCTTGCGCAGTTCAGGAAGATTAAAAGGTTCTTTAAGGGTGTTAAACCAGCAGCTCAACATCCCTTCCAAAGGTTTAATTTGTTTGTTGAGAGAAAGAGAAGGCAGGTAGGCGACAGGAAGGGGGGATATCGGATCGCCAATCCAATCAAGTTCATTGTTTTCAAACAAAGCAAATGCTTTTTTTTCATCAGGGATGATCTGGATGCGGATCTGATCGAGATCGGACGGAATGCTGCAGAGCTTGTTCTTCTTTAATAAAATTTGCCTTCCTATTTCCCAGCTCTCAAGTTGAAAGGCGCCGCTTGTGATGCTGGAGATCTCCGTTTGCTCCGCACGATAAGGGAGGGGAAAAAAAGGGCAGAAAGAGGTCAGCTCGGGAAAGTAGGGGCAGGAGTTTTCCAACTCGACCACAAGCGTCTTGTCGTTTTCAGCGCGGATTCCGACCTTGTCGAGGGCAAGCCGTCCTTTTTTAGCTTTTGCCGCATTTTTAATGTGGTAGAAAAAATTGACAGCGCGAGCTGGAAAGTTCGGGGATAGGGCCCGTTTCCAAGAATAGACAAAGTCATGGGCAGTGATCTGCGTTCCGTCCGACCAGTAATGGTTGCCGAGGTGGAAGACATACTTTTTACAGTCGTTAAGCGAGTAGAATGAGCTAGCGATGTCGTTGTCGATCGTATGGTCTGTATTAAGGCGGGTCAATCCTTTGAAGAGCAAAAAGATGATGGCCGATGAGAGCTTATCGCAGGTTTGCTGAGGATCGAGCGTGATCGGATCCTTATGAAAACTAAGCCTCAATGTGTTTTCGTAAGAATCATTAGCCAGGTTCATAAAATAACCGAATATTGCGGCTTATAATAATGCAGCTTATGCAATGTATATCTTAACCGAATTTTAAAAAAACTCATTTTTGGGGATTTGTCCCTGCTTGCCAAACTTGTTGTACAGTAACCTATCCTCTTTTTCTTGCATCTTTAATCTCAATGTGATCAAACTGCTGCCTCATAATTATGAGGTGGATGTTGATTGAAATTAATTCAAATAAAAAATTTTATAATCGATTGTGTTTTTTATATCAAAAGGCGGCTAGGTCATTTTTTTTTGCAATCTTTTTGTTACTTCCATCGATCGGATCTGCAGAACCTGTTTTTCTCGAACAGCCCTCCGAATTCCAAGCTTCAATGAGTGTTGCTGGCTGTTTTTGCGTTTATCAAGGAAAGATCTTGTTCCTTCATCGGAATCCTGGCAAACCTCAAGGAGAGACTTGGTGTGTTCCCGGTGGAAAGTTAGAAGAAGGGGAAACTGCGGAACAAGCTGTCATTCGCGAGGTCATGGAGGAGGTAGGAATCGATCTTAATGGCAAGCCTTTAACGTACTGCCGCAAAGTATTTGTCCGCTTTCCCGATCGAGAGTTCATCTTGCACCTGTTTCGAGTGCAGCTCGAAGAAGAACCTCAATTGAATGTTGCAGAGCAAGAGCATCAAAGTTATCGGTGGGTGACAATGGAGGAGGCTTTGAAACTTCCACTGATTCCAGGCGGAGACCAATGTTTGAAGATTGCTTTCAACCTTGATAAGATTCAAAAGGTTCCTAATGGAGCTGTGCAGTAGGCTTTTTTCTGTTTTGCCTGATCGCATGGACTCGCGGGTCCATGACCTTTCTCCAGAAATAAGGCAATAAGGCCAAAACGATCATCCCTGTATAGCCTGTGGGAAGCTGAGGGCTATCATCGAAATGGCGCAGTGTCTGATACCTGCGCAGTGGATGCATATGATGGTCTGCGTGGCGCTGCAGTTTAAAAAGAAAATAATTTGTCAGGCGGTTGCTGGCGTTCCAGGAATGCGCATCGCAGACGGGTTCAAATTTTCCAGGGCTGATCTCTTCTCTTTCTAAACCATAATGCTCAAGATAGTTCACGATTTCCAAGAGGGTAAATCCGATGATGCTCTGCATAAAGAAATAGATGGCAGCCATCCAGCCGAAGGCTAGGCTTAGCGCTGCTGCAAAAAGGAGCGGCAGGACCGCAAACTGCAGCATCTGATTATGGACGCTCCATATATTACAGCCTCTTTTCTTCAGCCTGTTGGCTTCTGTGTGCCAGGCGCTTTTGAAGCTGCCGACCACGGTGCGCGGATAAAAGGCATAGAATGATTCTCCTAACCGTGCTGTTGCAGGGTCGTGTCGAGTCGCTACGTTGCGATGGTGCCCTTGAAGATGCTCAATATGAAAATGCATGTAGCACACCGACAGCAATAAAATTTTGCCCAGAGTTTGCTCGAAGAGATTCCGTTTATGGCAAAGTTCATGGGATATGGTGATCCCTATTCCTCCAGTCGTAATTCCCACCGAAAGAATAAATCCCATCATGGCAACAACACCTAGATCTGAACGGCCGATGACGGATGCTCCCCAAATGACTAAGGCAATCTGAGTCGGTACAAACAGGATAGGGACAAGCTTAAAGCTCCAGTTTTGTTCCAGATGTTCCATTTGTGATCCAGAGGGGTTCTTCCTATTTATCCCCACCAGGAAATCGAGCAGGGGCACCAGTCCAAAAATAAAAATCGGTGTAAAAAAGTTGAAAAGGCCTCCAAGATGGAATCCAATGATCACGCTTAATGGGACAAGAAAAGCTAAATAATAAGGCAAGACGCTCATAGTATTATCTCTACCTGAGTTTAAAACATCTTATGATCAGGAGGGATGCATATTGTCAAGCTGGCTTATCTTAGGGCCTGCCGTCAATTCAGTTTCTGACGATTTTTCAGTTCTTTTGAGCCGATTTTTGATTCTTATTCAAGAGCAATTCACCTGCTTTGAACTGCTTTCGGACCTCGATCTGCGAGCCGGAAAGCGTTTGATTGTGCAGAAGAGCAAGCACATGGGAAGCAACTTCTTTTGGATCGAGAAGCTCGGAGAGGTTTTCATTGGGAAAATTTTGCAGGCGCATGGGAGTATGCGTCCTTTGGGGAATGATAGAATTCACATAAAGCTCGGGCCTTTCTTCTGCAAGCCCCTGTGTGAAGTTGACCACTGCCGCCTTTGCCGCTGCATAGACCGCATACTCCTTTTTGCCTCGAACATAGGAAGAAGATGCGATGTTGATGATATGTCCGCTCTTCTTGACGTGTGCCCATTTGCAGCAGTAAATGGTCCCAGTCAAATTCGTTGCGATCAACTCTTCGATCTCATTGTCTGAAAGAGAAGCGAGATCATTTTTAAGGAGCTTGCCGAAACAGTTGATGAGTCCGTCCAGAGGGCCAATTTCTCGATGGATCATTTCAAAGACCTTCTCGACCTCTTTGGCAGAAGTGAAGTCAGCTTTGTAAGGCGATGTTGTCCTGGAAACTAGGATGGGAACAGCTCCAGCTTTTTGGAGCTGCTTGACAATAGCTTGGCCGATCCCTCCTGTTCCTCCCGTAACAGCATAATGCTTTCCCTTGAGCAAATGATTCTCTGTTGGAAGGGCAGGCAAATGGACCTGCTGGAGCCGGAGTATCTGCTCTGCTAGAAACAGATCAAGTTCTGTTGTGATTTTAATATTTTCTTCAGATCCCATGATCATCTTGACCGGATGTCCCAACTTAATAACAAGGGAACAGTCGTCGGAGGAGAGGTTGAGCTGAGATTTTCTGGCTTCGAGATGGGCCTTAAGGATAAGCGGATAGGAAAAGCTCTGAGGGGTCTGCCCTCTCCAGTATTCAGAACGCAAAGGGATGCTCGCGATCATATCTTGTGCTGGCGCATGGACGATCGTGTCCGCGGAAGGGATGCAAGTATCGACTGCGCCGGCGCTGATCGCTCCTCTGATGTTTTCCCATAAAATTTCTTGCGAAACAAAAGGGCGGACGCCGTCATGGATCACGACGTAGCGGGTCTGATCCCCGCAGGCTTGGAGCGCTAAAAAAGAGGACTCCTGCCGACTGTCGCCTCCAGCAATGACCTCGATGCGGTGATCTTCGTAGGTCGCCACTTCATCGATGACTTGAGGGGCCCAGCGTTCAGGGCAAACAAGGAAGATCTTTTCAAAGGCTTCGATCTTGAGGAACTGTTCAAGGGTGTATAAATAGACCTTTTTTCCTGCGATACGATGGAACTGTTTAGGCAGCTGGCTTTTAAACCTGCTCCCGCTTCCTCCCATTAAGATGATCCCTTTGATCCCTTTTTCTTGTTCCAACTGCATCGTTTCCCTGATTTCAAATGGCCAATTGTAGAAAATAGCCGCCATTATGTACATTAATCGGCTTTCCAGATGCCTCTCGACAAGCTTTTTAAATCCTTTTAAAAAAGCTTTTTTGACAGGTTCATCAAGGAAAGTCCCTTTTGCCTGAGTAGCTCAGTTGGTAGAGCAATGCATTCGTAATGCGGAGGTCGTCGGTTCAAGTCCGGCTTCAGGCACCATCTAAAGAATACCGATAACGATCTAATTTTGGGAATGAATAACGTTTAATCTATAGGTCTATATGTCTAAACCAGTCCAATCCGGCGATTTGTCCTCAACTCAAAGCGTCAATCTGCAATTTGATCCAAATGTATCTGAAGGTTCTTCAGCAGACCGATCGAATCAATTATTTAATCAACACATCAGTCGAGAAAATCGGTTTGACCCGATTCAAAAACGGAAAAATGCATGCCAGTTCGAGGACTGCAAAAAAATTGTTCCGGTAGCCATGCGGGATATTAAATGCCGCTGCGAAAAGGTTTTTTGCCAAAGCCATCGCCATTT
>JAFEGU010000039.1 GCA_018239725.1 Verrucomicrobiota bacterium
ACCACTAAAGAAAAAAAGAGACGCGTCTTTGTCTTTAAATGAGCGAATTGCCATGCAACTTCCCAATCAAAAGAACAAATATACCTTAACGAGGTATATACTTCAACGGTCATTGCCCAATTCAAAGAACTCGGCTAAGCTCGACTTTGCACATTTTTTGATCTGACCGGTTCTTGCCCAAGGGCGCTTCACCTGCTATGCACTGCGAAGCTTCACTGAAGCTTCTTCGTGTCTCCGCAGCCTCGTCTATTTACTCTTGAGCGTGCGGCCTCAGGCCGAACTGGTCGATTTATTTAAACGGGAAGGGGTTAAAAAACCCCTTCCCGTTTAAATAAACGCCCTCGAAAGCAAATATTTCGAGACACTCGGACCAAACATATACAAAGTCGAGCTAAGGTAAAATGCAACTTGCTTGGAGGGAATATGAACAAATTGCTCTGTTTTCTAACTTTGAATGCGCTGTTGATCACAGGAGAGCCTCTGTTAGGCTGTATTTGGGTCAAGCCTGCGCCGACTTATACAGCTGCTGAAACGCAGAAAAATCCGATTCCAGCTCGATACCAATGGGATGCCAATGCCGGATACTGCGGCGAGGTCAGCTTCATTAGCGCCGGACTCTACTACGGCCAATATGTATCTCAATACGACGCCCGCTCGATCGCATGCAAAGGGGCCTTGCAGAACAAAAGTCAGCTTCTGCTTGGAATCAATGACGCTTATGCCGCTAAGCAGATGCACCTTAATGCTATCATCTGGGACACCGACAACGAACAGACCACCGATCAATTTTTAGCATGGGTCAAACAGAATGTCGTCAAGGGATATCCCGTGATCATCGGTATTTTTACTAATGAATACCTCTTCTATGGAGATACCGATCCTGATGCTGGCGATTCAGAGTACGACCACATCGTTCCTGTCATCGGCTTCGGCTCAAACCATCCACTTACCGATCCTACGTATTACGGAGATGACACCCTTATTTTTAGCGACAACGGACTCTGGGGCAAACTTCCCAATCCACCCTATTATTTTAACTACTACTGCGATCCCTTTCAAGCTGGCCGAAAGCTGGCCAACTCAAAACACGGTTCGATCTATTCGGTCAATAACGATGCAGAAAATTATGGAATTGCGATCACGGGAGTGGCTGACCTGAATAATGACACCCTGCCCGTCCTTCTGACGACCAATGTCAACGACGAGGTCCCTTCTATCCAGAACAAATCAAACACAAGGCCAGCTCCCATGCCGATCACTTTGACCATTACCGTTTCTGAGCTAGAACCCCAAACCGACTACATTCTCTATCGCTACAACTCGTTTGATGCAGCTCCTGATTCTGAGTTCAATGCCCATGCGTCTAGTGCTCTTAAGCATTGGAACATTTCCATTTCATCGGGAACAACCTTTGTGATGACCGAACAGATCCAGTCCAATGAAATGGCGATCTACCGCGCAGTGCGAGCCGATGCTCCTTGATCTGTTCGATGCAGGCGACAAGCCATGTTGCAAACAAGTTGGCCTCAAGACGGCAGATGTTCTCAATATGTATCGAGGACTTTGGAATACTGCTTAAGGCAGATTCCATTTCCTGCAAATGCTCATGCTCTTCAAGGAGGATCGATTTCACTTGAACTCTTGAATGTTCCTTGATGAGCTGAGAATGATAGAGAGGATAGAGCTCTGCGGCCCTAAGCTCAATTGCATAGGTCACTAACAAATAGGCAAGTTCCTTGGTTGCGGAAGGATCCAACCTTAAGCTTTGAAGATACCGGAAAGAGTACAGGTCGAGGGCGTTGAGATAATGGTATGCCGGCCAACCTCCCAATAAATAAGATCGGCGGTAATCCTCAAAATGCTGATTGATCCTTCCTAACTGTTTCTTCAAGTAAAAAGCATGGCGGAACTCTTCCGATGCGTGTTTGAGCATCTCTTCCTTTACAGCAGTCGGGTGTTCGCAAGAAGCGATCTTTCGGGCCCCGCAGTTTTCAAGATAAGAAAGTGTGTTGAGCCAAAGTCCATGCAGGAACGGATCTTTCACAATGGCCTGGACCAGCTCTGTAATTTCGTTTTCAAAGGAAATCAATCCCATTTCCACTCCTCCAAGGTCTCAGCAATTATGGAATACATTTTATGCAGCTCTTCTCGTTGAATGCAGTAAGGGGGCATCAGATAGAGGACATTGCCAAGGGGCCGCAGCAAAACACCTCTGCTTTTAAAAAATGCGGCAAGCTCTTTTTTGAGCATGCTGTAATATGAACTCTTTTCCGTCCGGTATTCTAACACTAAGATTGTTCCGATCGCTTCACAGCGGACAAGATTTGGGTGATCTTTCCATCTGCTTTGAAAATTGGCATGCTCTGTTTCGATCATTTTCCTTGCCGCATCGCACGCTTCTTGCAATAGCAAGTCTAGGCTGGCATTGGCAGCAGCGCATGCAAGAGGATTGCCTGTATACGAATGGCCGTGCAGGAAGGCTTTAGCTGGATCTGGAGACAAAAAAGAATCGAAGATCGTTTTTTTGGCTATTGTCGCACCCAGTGGCAAAAAGCCTCCTGATATCCCTTTTGAAAGGCAGATCAGATCGGGATAAGAATCCAGCGTGCTGCATGCAAAAAGAGTTCCCGTCCTTCCAAATCCCGTCATCACCTCGTCGGCAATCGTGAGAATCCCATTTTCTTGGCATCTCTTAACCATCGAATTCAGCAGATCCCGAGAATGAAGCCTCATCCCTCCAGCCCCTTGGATCAGAGGCTCAAAAATAAACGCGGCGATTTCGCCTGAGCCGACCGCCCTTTCAAACTCCCGCAACGACTCCTCTTCCCTCCCGCGAATGGGAGGTTGGATCGAATGGACATGGAACAAATAGGGCCAAAAAGGCTGGTTGTAATGGGACCTGCCAGCCGCTGCCATGGCGCCAAACGTATCGCCATGGTAAGCCCCTTGAAAGCAAAGGATCTTCTTTCCGTTTCCTTGGACTTGCAAGGCCATCTTCAATGCGACCTCGACTGCGGTAGACCCATTGTCTGAATAAAAAACATGGGAGTAGGCATCGGAAAATAACGCAAGCAGCCGTTCGGCTAAAATCACCGCTTGCGGATGCGTATACCCTGCAAAAATCACATGCTCCAATTCTTTGGCCTGGGCTCCGATTTTCTCAGCGATGTAAGGATGGCAGTGGCCATGCAAGTTCACCCACCAGGATGAGATCGCATCTAGATACGCCTCGCCTGTTTCAGAATAGAGATAGGCCCCTTCCCCTTTGACGATAGGAACAGCTAGCTCTGCTTCGAAGGCCTGAGTGAACGGATGCCAGACGCAAGCGCGGTCCCTTTCCACTAAAGAACGGATTGAAGAAGAGGCTTCCATTGTTCGGCTATCATTTGCACAGTTTCTGCTGCGAGTTCTTTCTGCCATGGCAATCTTGCTAAACAACGTGCACCTACCCTCTTTAAAAGCATATTTTCCGTTTCTAAATTCCCTTCGCCATTGAAGATCATTCCCACAATAGGAAGATTCCTGGCCCTCATCGCTTCAACTGTCAATAAGCAATGGTTCAAGCTGCCCAAATAGTGGCGATGGACCAAGATCCATCCGGCATCCCATTGCATCGCTGGATCGATCCAGCTCTCTGTTTCATTTAACGGAGAAAGGATCCCGCCCGTTCCTTCAATCACAAGTGGAGACTGGCAAGCTGGTGCAATGAGGTCCTTAGCTTCTATACGAACCCCTTCCGCCTCTGCGGCTAAATGGGGAGAAGCAGGAATGGCAAGACTGTAGGTTTCTGGGTAGCACCGATCTTTTTGAGACAGCCGCTCCTCAACCCAAATACGATCTTGCGGAAAACCGCATTGGACAGGCTTCCAGTAATATCCATTCAAGGCCTCCGTCAAGATCGCCGCTACGGCCGTCTTGCCAACCTCTGTATGGATGCCCGCAATGATAAACCTCTTCATTTTAACGCCTCCGCCAATCGGTCAATTTCTTCTTCTTGGTTGAACGAATGAACAACGATGCGCAAACACTCCTTTCCCCGTTTGACCGTCGGAGGAAGCAGGGCCCTGACATCAAAGCCCTCGTTTCTTAATTTTTCTGATAAAGAGCGCGCCTCCTCCACTCCGTTAATCCAGATCGGCTGGATCGGACCTTGAGGCCCTGTTATTCCCAATCTTTTCTGGAAATAGGACACAAGATCTCTTAGCTGCTGTTGATGGACATGAGCTTCTCGAGCAAGCTTCTCGTAACCAGCTTCAATCAAAGAAAGTGCAGACAACGGCATTGCCACCGTATAAATGAACGGTCTTGAAAAATTGATAAGGTAATCTTTAAGCGCCTGGCTTCCAAGAATGCAGCCGCCATGGCTTCCCAGAGTCTTGCTAAAACTATGCATGCGCGCAAAAACCTGTTCTTCCAATCCCCATTCAGAAACGCAGCCCCTTCCATCCTTTCCACAAACGCCGGTCGCATGGGCCTCATCGACAATCAACTCAGCTCCATATCGCAAGCACAGACCAACCAACTCCTTGAGAGGAGCAAAATCTCCGCTGACCGAATAGATCGATTCAACGATGACAAAAATAGGCGGTTTCGCCCCTTTTAACCTCCATTCCAAAGAGTTCAGATCGTTATGTCGAAAAGCAAAGCTCTTTGCTTTAGAAAGGCAGATCCCATCGATCATCGAAACGTGAATGTCAAGATCGTAGATAAACGTCGGCTCAATTGATCCAAGCGCTGCAATCAGCCCTAAATTTGCCGTGTATCCCGTGTTATAAAGCAAGCAGCTCTCAGCTTGGTGGAACCGCGCGATCTTCTCTTCCAGTTCTTCGAAGCGGGGATGGTTCCCTGTCAACAAACGGGAACCTGTCGATCCAATCCTGTCCATTCTGCTCTCTAACAGTTCTAAAGACCGGGCGAATCCGAAGTAATCGGTGGATGCAAAGTCCACCAATCCCTCTGATGAAGAAAGGATCCGGATCAACTTCAGTTGCTTCCGCTTCATCAAGTGTTCATTGAGAATAGCCGTTGTCATCGGTCCCTCGAAAACGCAGGAAGGACTTTCAACCCTAAAAGGCGCAGCATCTCTGCGTCTTCATCAAACTCTGGATTGGGACAGGTCAGCAGCTTTTCACCGGAAAAAATCGAATTCGCTCCTGCCAAAAAGCAGAGCGCTTGAGCCTCCATCGAGCAACCAAGTCTGCCGGCAGAGAGACGGACCATCGTTTTTGGCATCGTGATCCTAGCTGTAGCAACTATCCGGAGCATATCCCAAATCGAGACAGCCTCTTTTCCCTCTAAAGGCGTTCCTGCAACAGGGATCAGCATATTGATCGGAACAGATGCAGGTTGGGGGTTCCGGTTTGCCAGCACAGCTAGCAGTCCGATCCGGTCTTCCACAGATTCTCCCATGCCGATAATTCCACCGCAGCAAACACCAATCCCAGCCTTCTCAACGGCATCGAGAGTCTTTAGCCTCTCTTCATAGGTCCTCGTCGTAATGATCGAAGGATAATATTCCGGGGAAGTGTCCAAGTTGTGATTGTAGGAGTATAGCCCTGCCTGCTTGAGCTTTTCTGCTTGAGCCCCGTTCAGCATCCCTAGCGTGCAGCAGACCTCCACACCCATGCCCGTAATCCGTTTTATGACACTTAAGATCTGATCAAACTGGGCATTGTCGCGGACCGATCGCCAAGCTGCTCCGAGACAAACTCGAGTTGCGCCTTGCAAGACCGCCTTTTTGGCTAAAGCGATGATCTGCTCCTCTTGCATCAGAGGAGATGGGGTGACATGGGTCTGATAGCGGGCAGACTGAGGACAATATTTGCAGTCTTCCGGACATCCACCAGTCTTGATCGAGATGAGCGAACAAACCTGGACCTGATCGGCTTTTTGAAAACTGCGATGGACTGTGGCTGCCCGGTAGACCAAGTCCAACAACGGTAAATGATATACTTCCCCGATCTCTTCCTTTGTCCATCGATCTTTGCTGTTCATTGCCTTGATCTCCAATTTTGCCAACATATTAATAAGCAAAAAAAGCAAGATTCAATCGTAAAAACCCCTCTAAAAACCGAAAAACCGTTTATATAAACAGGATTTTCGCCCTATAATCCCCCATTTCAACGAACTGGCAACACAAAAAGACCCATATTATAAACTAAAAATTAGGTGAATATTATGCTCGAAGGTCTTTGCGGAAATAAGAATGTGGAGAAAATCCTTCTCTACCTATTCGTCAACAACAAGTGTTACGGCGCCCAGCTCCAAAGGCTGCTCAGCATTCCACTGACATCTTTGCAAAATGCCTTTTCGCGTCTGGAAAAAGCGCGCCTGGTTTTAAGCTACTACGAAGGAAAGACAAAACTTTACCAATTAAACCCGGCCCACCCGCTTATGGGAGAGCTGGAACAGCTGCTGAAACGGGCATACACTCTTCTTTCCAATCAGGAGAAAAAACTCTATTCCCTTGTTCAAACAGACTCGACCGCAAGAAGGGTCCAAGAACCTCAACTCCTAGCTTTTTGGGAAAAACTCAAAGCCGTCAGACATTTTACCCGCATAGCCAGCTCACGGTCAAAGACAGAACCGAAATGGCAGGGCAAAGGCAAGGGAGACGTCCATGTCAGCGAACAAGGAAGCACCGTGCTCCTTTTCCACGAACGAGGCTCATGGGAAGTCCCCGAAGGAAAAAACATCGATTTCAGCAATACATTCCGTTGGACGATCGATCGGAGCTCGTGCATGATCTCCCTTGAGCACTTGCGATTAGGGCCTGAGCACCCGGTCTTTTTGTTCCACCTCGCCGTTTCCGGAAATCATGTCCTCTCTTCCGTTGAGTCCCATCTATGCGAAGAAGATGCGTACATGGCAACGGTCCCTTGGGACAGGTACGGCATCCAGCTCAATTGGCGGGTGATCGGCCCCAAGAAGAACGAAGAGATGCAGTCCGCCTACACGACATGAACATAAAAGAAAAAAGTGTTCGTTTTTTTTCTATGGAGTTCCATAGTGATTAGCAAATGCACGCCCCTACACGCATATGCGCCAAGCCTAAACCTCGGAATCGCGCTGTTAACAAATGCAGAGTCGGCCTTTTTTACCAAATCATCGATCACTACCTCGGTGAATCACAAAATTTTTAAATATTTTTAAAGAGAGATAATATGCGCAAATTCCACCACTATGGAGTTCCTACCACAGAAAAGAGAAAAGATGAAAGCCTTGTTGAGGTTGGGGGATTCAAATTCTATTCGACCCCATTTGAGGCCAATAAATGGCACATCCAATGGCACCGGTTTCCCGAAGGACATGGACTGCCTGAACTTGTAACCCAAGTTCCCCATGTCGCCTTTGTTGTCGACGATCTTGACGCAGAAATCAAAGGCTGCAAGGTTCTCTTCGGCCCTTATAGCCCGCTGGAAGGCTTTCGGGTCGCTATGATCGAAGAGCAGGGGGTTCCCATTGAATTGATCGAAACAGCGCTGACCGACGAAGAGGTGACTGTTTTAGAGAAAGAAAAAATGGGCAAAACGTATTGAAGGAGTTTTTCAATGAAAATCCTGATCGCCGGTTCATCCGGAGCAATTGGACAGCCTCTGCTCAACCTCCTAAAACCGCTTGGCCCCGATATCTATGCGATCACACAGTCGGAAGCAAAACTTAAGTCCATTGAATCTAAAGGGGCGACCCCTCTAATCCTTAACATCCTGGAACGGGAAGCTGTTTTTTCCGCTGTAGATAGGATCAAACCGGATGTCGTGATCGACATGCTGACCCATTTGCCAAAAGAGTATACTCCCGATGCAATGCGCGAGTCCGCTGCAATGAATGCCAAGCTCCGCATTGAAGGGGGAGGGTATTTGCTCGCTGCAGCAGAAAAGAGCGGCGCACGCCGTTTTATCGCCCAATCCGCAGCTTTTTGGTATGCGCCAGGACCTGGTCCTGCCGATGAAAATACTTCCTTTGCCTTCGATGCAACTCCTGGAATCGCTTCCGGATCGCACACTTATGCAGAAATCGAAAAGCGGACATTGGAATCAGGCAAAATCGAGGGTGTTGCGCTGCGGTTTGGTTTTTTTTATGGACCTGGCACCTGGTTTCATCCAGGAGGAAATGTCGCAGATCAAATCCTCAAACAGCAGTTTCCGATCATTGGCGATGGTCAAGGCATCTGGAACTTTGTCCATATCGAAGATGCCGCCTCTGCTATCGCAGCCTCCCTTCTCTGCCCTCCCGGCGCCTACAACATCGTCAACGATTCCCCTTCGCCCATGAAAACCTGGCTTCCTGGATTTGCCCGTTTTTTAGGAGCGGCTCCCCCTGAATCCATCACAGAAGAAGAAGGGCTGAAGACCAGAGGACCGGATGCTGTTTACTACGCGACAAAACTGCGGGCGGCAACCAATGCAAAGGCAAAGCAACTGCTCCATTTTAATCCTCGCCCATTCGAATGGCTGAAAATGGGATGAAAGAACTAAGAAAATTTGTCGATTGAATTGAAAAAATAAAGGACACTTTCCTCATCAGAAAGTGTCCTCGAATTTGCCGATGACTGGACTCGAACCAGCACTCTATTGCTAGAAGTAGATTTTGAATCTACCGCGTCTACCGATTCC
>JAFEGU010000003.1 GCA_018239725.1 Verrucomicrobiota bacterium
ACTTTACTCCTTCTATCTAAAAACGCATAAATCTCAACTGTGAGACATAATTGCAAAAATGGATTACATCTACGAATTTTTTCTCTTTATAGTGGCTACCCTTACTGGCAACTGGCTTTGGCAACTGTGGCTCGACAAACGAGAGTCTAAAAAACAGAAAGCCAAAACACTCAATGAGTGTCTCGAAAAAATTCAAGCCTGCATTCATGAGCTTGAATACAATGCAACCCCTGGGATAGGCGGGTCAAGATCTCCCTTCAAGCTAACAGCGCAGGAACAATTGCTGTACTCTAGAGCAGTCTCTCTTTTAGGCGAGGAACTTACAAACTCTCTCAAACAATTGATAACCGAGGCCGGCATAGCCAACGGAGAATACTCGATGAAAGGTCCCGCTGGAGCCAAAAGTACGAGCAAGCTCTTAAAAGAATTTCTTCAAAAACGAAGCGAAGAACTCAAGGCATCATCGGACATGATGCCGATCCGCCGCTTTTCCCTTCAACGTCTCATAAAGTTTCGCCGGCCCAAGTAAGATATCTTTGATGCGGAGACGGATCAACTCTTCCCTTAAAGCTTGTTTGCTCATGGAGGTATGAGCTTCCAGAGCACTAATGATCGCAGCTTCGATACCTTTTGTGAGATCGATAGAATTTGCAAATTGCTCTTTTGAATTGCTTGCAGCTTGATCTACCAATACATCTGATTCAGTGAGTTTTGTTTTGATCGTATTGATATAGCCAACTTTGTCATCATCAGTCAGCTCGCCATCAAAAAGTTGATTGACCCGTTCAAGGATTTCTGTAAGCAGAGCCTTTTCCTTCTCCTGAACCATACCCGATCCTGCTGCCAAAATGGCCTTTAAAGGCGATGAATCGCCCACATGCAAGGTAAGGTCGCGCTTACCATCACTCCGCAGCTTATAGTGCGTTAAACGAATTTTTGTGAGGTCAATGCTTTCTCGCTCTCTTCCAAACTCTAAAAGAGGCAAAAGATATTTAAAAAAGATATAGCGCTTTTCAATAGCAGTAGAGCCAAAGTCGACGATTTGTGAATGGAAAGTGTACAAATTCTGGAATGTGCTGACATCTGCTTTAAAAAGCTCCAGAGAAGCGATCTCGTCTCGAATCTCCTGTGCGGCCTCTTCTTGGCTTACATCTTCAGCTGCTTTCAATCGAACCTGCGCTTCTCTATGACGTTTCACGACTCGATCCGCCACAGGCTCCAAAATCCGTCCTAAATCGGAATGTTTTGCATCAGTCTTCATAGTAGCTGCAACCAGCTTCTCCACATCCTGATCATCGTAAAAACCTGCAGCATCCAACTTTGCCCGCAAGTTTAATACCTGATTCGGATCAGAAGCTTCTTCCAACTTCGCTGTTGTGTAGTACGTCTTAAAAGCGTCGAGAATCTGGCGCACATCATTTACAAAGTCGAGCACATAAGTCGTGTCTTTACCCTGCCGTGCACGGTTCAAACGAGATAACGTCTGCACGGCCTGAATACCACCCAGCTTCTTATCGATGTACATGCCACAAAGTTTATCTTGATCAAACCCCGTTTGGAACTTGTTGGCCACAAGCAAAATACGATACTCGTCCGTGTCAAACGCATCGCGTATATCTCTTCCGTTCAGCTCACGGTTTAGTTGCTTGCTATTCTCAGTAACGGAACCCAATAGCTCATCATGCACTTCGCCCGAAAAAGCCACCAACGTGCCAATGGCATAAGCGTGCTCTTGAATATAGCGATCCATCTCTTGCTTCCACCGAACAGCCTCCTGACGACTGCTCACCACAACCATCGCTTTGGCCTCGCCATCCAGCAACGGCTCTACGTGTTCACGAAAATGCTCTACAACAATCCTAACCTTTTGCGCCACGTTGTGCGGATGCAGCTGCACCCAACGCATGATCTTTTTGCTTGCCCCTTTTCGCTCCACCATCTTTTGCTCAAGATCACGATGTTCCTGTGCCAACTTAAACGCACGCGTGTACGGCGTATAATTCTTCAATACATCGAGAATGAATCCTTCTTCAATCGCCTGTCGCATCGTGTAAGAATGGAAAGGAACGTTCGGATTTTCTGAACTGCAAGGTCTCTTTGAATCCAAAGGACGGCCAAAAATTTCCATTGTCTTGGTCTTCGGTGTTGCCGTAAAGGCGATATAGCTAATCTCCGCCTGTTTGCTGCGTCCCGACATTTGCGCTGCCAACATATCCTCGATGCTAACCGATCCGCCGTCCTTGAGTTCTTGCTGCTCTTCTGCAGAAAGCACAGCCTTGAGCTTGATCGCAGCTTCTCCTGTTTGTGATGAGTGCGCCTCATCTGCAATCACAGCAAACTTCTTCCCTTGCGTAATCGATAGTTCTTGAACTTCTTTCAACACAAACGGGAACGTCTGTATTGTACAGGCAATGATCTTCTTGTTCTGCGCCAGAGCATTTCGCAATTCCTCGCTCTTGCTGCCTGATTCACCCTTGATCACAGCGACAACGCCGACCGTCCGCTCAAATTGCCCAATCGCATCTTGCAATTGATCATCAATAACTGTCCGATCTGATACCACGATCACGGAATCAAATACCTTCCGATTCTCCCGATCATGTAAATCAGCTAAAAAGTGGGCAGTCCAAGCAATGGAATTTGTCTTCCCCGATCCCGCTGAATGCTGTACTAAATACTTCTTTCCAACACCCTCTTGCAAAACAGCAGCCACCAGCTTTCTCGTTGCATCCAGCTGATGAAATCTTGGAAAAATAATGCTCTTCGCCTCTTTCTTCTTGTCCTTCTTTACCACAAGATAACGTCCCAAAATTTCTAGCCAACTATCCCTATCCCAAATGCGCTCCCATAGATACGCCGTCAAATGTCCGTGTTCATTCGGTGGATTGCCGGCGCCTCCCTCAGCAGTTCCTTGATTGAAAGGCAAAAAGCGAGTCTCCGCCCCTTCCAACTTCGTCGTCATCCGCACTTCTCTCTGACTCACAGCAAAATGCACCAATGCTCCACTTAAAAATGAAAGCAACGGCTCTTTTCCTTTCCCCTTCACTTCGGGCAACCGATCAAAGCGATACTGATCTACCGCATCTTCCACCTTCTGTGTAAAGTCGGTTTTCAACTCTGCCGTCGCTACGGGAATGCCGTTTAAGAACAAAACTAAATCGATACTGTTTTCGCTATGCTTAGAATAGCGCACCTGCCGCACAATTCTCAGACGATTCGCTTGATACTTCGCTAAAATCTCGCCGTTCAACGTATGAGCCGGCCTAAACTGTGCGATCTGTATCGATTGCCTCAAGCCCAACACCTCAAATCCATGTCTCAGCACATCTAGCGTCCCTCGTGTATCCAATTGCTGGCGAAGCCTCTCCATTAACTTCATGTGAGCCGCTTCCCCATGCACGTTGAAAAGCGCCTCCCAACTCTTCGGCTGCGTCTCTTTTACCCAGGCAACCAAATCCTGCGGCCACAAAGCATGCGCTTTGTCATACAACTCACAATCGCCCTCCTCATACAGCCACCCATGCGCGGCCAACCACTCGCAAATCTCCTTCTCGAAATTCACTTCTCGATGCAACATCATATAGCCTCCACTAAATGACGCACATCTACCTTCCCTGTAACGACTGCGGAGATGAGAACCGAACGCTTTTCTTTAAGGAGATCGATAGCTTTGCTACAGTCAGCAATAAGAGAGTCGATTTTAGCGGTTTCGCGATCAAGGTAGGTAGCGATGGCTTGCTGCTCAGCTATGGGAGGCTGAACGCAAAACAATTCTTCTAGAACGCCCATACCAATGTTTTGTTGTGTGCCAAAATTCCAACTAAGTTTTATCGCTTCGAGGAAATGTCGCGACCTCATAAAACTGAGCACAAATAATGGAACGACTTCTCGTCCACATCGAATTACAGCTAATGGAGACCAAATATTGAATTCAACATCCTCGACAACGAGGGCGGTAATGCCAGTTGTAGCACCAGATTTAACCATAAAAATATCATTTAGCTGCGGAAGGTATTTTAAAGAATATCGAGCATGATCTTCCCTCGAAATAAACCCACGAATTTTCTGAAAGTCAATATAACCAGAAGATACAGCTTCTGCTGACACAAAAGGTACTCCTTGCTCTATGAATTCTGGCGTCTCATGAGGACCGTCAGTGATAGGTATACTTACAATCTGTTTAAATTTTTTAACCTGCCAATGCCTCGGCACCTCACCCAACCACTCGACGCCACTGTCTTTCATCGGCACGTTTGGATCAAGTCCTTTGGTCACAGCATGAGAAATAAGCGCTTGACGCTTTTCTTTCAGCAATTCGATGAGGCGTTCTTTCTCGATGACAAGTTCATCTATTTTGGCTGTTTCGCGATCTAAGTAGGTGGCGATAGCGGCTTGTTCTTCAACTGAAGGCAGAGGAAGCAAAATATCTTTCATTTCAGAAAAATGCGTACTCCATAAATCTGCGACAATCCCCTTGCCGTTCCTATAAAATTCCTCTTGAAATGGAACGCTTTTTAATAAAAAGCTGATAAAATCCGGTTCGACCTTAAGTGGTTCCAAAACAATGTTGATTAATGATACCGATCCTTCTTGAGATGCGAGCCCCGAAGACCCTTTCCTATCAGAGCGGCTGTTGATAACAAAATCACCGCAACATACCTTTTTACGGTTATCTCCATCATCTGTTTTGGCAGCTGTATCCAGCTGAGGCACAATACCATTCTTCGTTACAGATAACGGCGGATAATCTGCATCGCTTACTTTTTCTCTACGTTCAAAAAAACGTGTTCCAAGTCGACATAATCCCCATGATTTCGGCACCTCGCCTAACCACTCGACGCCGCTGTCTCGATACGCTGGATATTGTCGCAAGTTCATGCCAACACTCCGGCCAATTCAAGTTTATGAGAGATATTTTGCATGACGATTTTCAGCGCTGCGTCGATTTCAGTGAGCGGACGTGGAGGTTGAAAAACATAGAAGTGACGAGTGAAAGGGATTTCATAGCCGATTTTGGTTTTCTCGTGATCGATCCATGCATCGGGAACATGAGGAAGGACTTCTCGTTTGAAGTAGGCTTCGATGTCTTCGTTAAGAGGAACGTTTTCGGTATCCCGGAGCTCGCTATCGGGCTGGGGCTTTCCTTTGTTTTTCCCTTTCTGGGAAACGACGATCTGACCGGCAGCGTCGCGCAATGGACGCTCGACCGTAATGGTGCGGTAGCCGAAGTCTTCCGTGTTGAAGATGCGGCTAATGGGTATCTTGCCGTTAAAGTGCTCGGTAAAGTCACCGTAAAGCTGGACAATTTTTGCGATATGCTCGGCATTCATTTCTTTGCGCTTGGAGCCGAGACTCTTGCGCATTTTCTGGAAAAAGCTACTAGCATCAATAAGCTGGACTTTACCTTTACGTTCGTCGGGCTTGCGGTTGGAGAGAATCCAAATATAGGTAGCGATGCCTGTATTGTAAAACATGTCAGAGGGGAGAGCAATGATCGCTTCTAAGAGATCGTTTTCTAAAATAAAGCGACGAATTTCGCTTTCGCCTGAACCGGCGCCACCAGTAAAGAGCGGAGAGCCGTTGAGAACGATGCCGATTTTGCTGCCGCCGTCTTTAGGGGGACGCATTTTGGAAATGAGGTGGAGTAGAAAAAGAAGAGAACCATCGCTAACACGAGGCAAACCAGGTCCGAATCTACCAGCAAACCCCAGTGATTCATATTCTTTGCGTACTTCTTTTTCGACTTTTTTCCATTCGACCCCAAATGGCGGATTGGAAAGCATGTAGTCAAAGCGTTTTTTGTCATGGGCATCTTCGGAGAGAGTGTTGCCGGGAGCAATTTGAGAAATATCTTGGCCTTTGATCAACATGTCCGCTTTGCAAATCGCATAAGATTCGTCATTTAGTTCTTGGCCGAACACATTGAGCTGCGCTTGTGCATTGAATTCAAGAAGGCGATCGCGTGCAACAGAGAGCATACCACCCGTACCTGCGGTAGGGTCGTAAATGGTGCGGACGATGCCAGCTTTAGAAAGCGCATCGCTATCTTCGTTAAAGAGCAAGTCCACCATGAGTCGAATTACTTCACGCGGAGTGAAGTGCTCTCCCGCCGTTTCATTGGAGAGTTCCGAAAATTTGCGCAAGAGTTCTTCGAAAACAAGTCCCATTTGTACATTGTCCACCTTATCCGGGTGAAGTTCAGTATTTGCAAAGCGCTCAACAACGCGATATAAGAGTCCTGCTTTAGAGAGGCGCTCGATTTGCTGAGTAAATTCAAAACGCTCAAAGATGTCGCGTACTGATTCAGAAAAGCCCTGAATATAACTAAAGAGGTTTTCTTTGATGTGGTCTTGATCGGCAAGCAATTTGGCAAAATCAAGAGGTGATGTGTTGTAAAACTCTTGATTAAATGTTCTTCTTAAAGAGACATCGAATGGAATCCCCAACTTCTGCAAACGATCAAACTCTTTCAACATCTCAGGTTTAGTGCGTGCTAAGACACAGTCCACTCGACGCAATACTGTGAAAGGTAAAATGACTTTACCGTACTCGGACTGCTTATAATCTCCACGGAGCAGATCTGCAATCGCCCAAATTAAAGAAGAAAGTTCTTGTTGGTTCATGTTCTTTTCCATTTTTTGGTCTACGAGCCCTCCGTTTTTGCATAACCCACTTCATGAATGTTTTTCAAGAAAAGTCTTTATGAAAACAACGCATCAATAATTTGCACATTATACACAAACCAAACTGACATGTGAATTATATGCGATATTTTAAAAATTCAAATTAAACAAATCGAACGCTATAATGTTTTTAGAAATATTATTATGTACAATCCGCAAAGAACAAAAAATTTATTTCGCGCT
>JAFEGU010000400.1 GCA_018239725.1 Verrucomicrobiota bacterium
CCAATCTAGTTGTCAAATAAAGCAAAACCCTTATAATAGGGGCAATTCTAGATACCGACTTGAGGAAATTAAAAATTTAAACCCCTTCTTGGTGAAGGTGTTGATTTATTTTTAATTTTTATCCTGGAAGCAATCAACCTAGGCATCATATGTCTGCGCCTACCAAGGCAGGTTTTAGTAGAATCCGATCTTATCTGTGGCCGATACACCGGCATGAGCTCAAAAAGTTCATCCCCATGCTGATCATCTTCTTCTTGGTCGGCTTTAATTATAGCCTCTTGCGCGCAACGAAAGACGCCCTCGTCGTGACGGCACCTTCATCGGGAGCCGAGGCGCTGCCCTTTTTAAAAGTCTGGGCAATCGTTCCGATGGCCTTTTTATTCACATTTCTATTTACACGCGTCTCCAACCGGGTTAGCCGCGAGCAAGTTTTTTATGTGATGATGACCATTTTTGTCTCGTTCTTCTTGATATTCATGTTTTTCTTATACCCATTTCAAGACAAGCTCCATCCTCATACCCTTTGCGACAGAATTCAAGAAATTCTTCCAAGGGGATGCCAAGGGTTGATTGCCATTTTCCGAAACTGGACGTTCACCTTGTTCTACGTCATGTCTGAAATGTGGAGCACGATTATCATGACAGTCCTTGCGTGGGGATTTGCCAATGACGTGACCTCCGTTAAAGACGCCAAACGCTATTATGGTCTTCTTGGAATCAGCATTAATTTTTCAGGTATTGCTGCAGGACAAGTTGCCACATCCATGTCCCAGCATGTCTACAACCCCAATTTACCAATCGGGGGGGACGCCTGGGGACAAGCAATTTTTTTACTGACAAGCGTCATTATTGTAGCAGGGCTGCTCTGCATGGGACTGTTCCGCTATATCCACAAGCAGGGCTTTGGATATAACGCCCCCTTCTATAAAGAACAAAACGGAAACGCAGAAGTCAAGATGGGGCTCCGCAAGAACTTCAAGTATCTTGCCAAATCCAAATATCTTATTTGCATTGCCGTCATCGTTGTGATGTACAACATCGCGATCAACCTCGTTGAGGTTGTGTGGAAAGACCAGGTCAAACAACTCTACCCCAATCCTGCCGATTTCAACGCTTATATGGGGAAAGTTTTAACTGGAATCGGCATTGTGGCCACAGTGACAAGTATCTTCATCTCTGGAACGATCATCCGTAAGTTTAGCTGGACCGTAAGCGCATTGATCTCGCCGATGATCTTATTGATCACAGGCGTAGCCTTCTTCTTTTTCTTCTTCTTTAAAGATTCTAGCTTCGCATCCGTTGCGACCTGGCTTGGAACAACGCCTCTTGCCCTCTGCGCATTTTTTGGATCGTTGCAAAATTGCCTTGCCAGGGCTTCCAAGTACACCCTTTTCGATGCAACCAAAGAGCTAGCCTTCATTCCATTGTCAAAAGAATGCAAGCTCAAAGGAAAAGCCGCTATTGACGGCGTAGGGTCGCGGATCGGTAAATCTGGAGGATCCCTCATCCATCAAGGCCTTTTGATGTTCTTTGGAACAGTCGCCCTTAGCACTCCAATCGTCGCTTTCATCCTTCTTTTTGCAATTGCCGGCTGGATGGTGGCTGTCCGTGCATTAGGAAGGCAATTCAACGCATTGGTCTCCCATCATGAGACACTGGCCGTCCCTGATGATGAAAAACCAGCGTTGCAACCTTCCATTAAGGAACCAGCTACCCACACGACTTAAACTCGACTTTGCACAAAGTCGAGTTTATACACAAATGAACTCAAAATTTTGGAATTTGAATTCATGTGTGTATAAGTTCCTAATCCAACAAGATGTATTCAAAGATCCACTTTCCAAGCGCATAGCCTCCAGCCAAAAAAATCACCGAATTGACCATAACAAGAGCGATGTTCTTTTTACAGGCGCCTAGTAAATAGGCGACGCAAAGACTTAAAGAAAAGAATAGCGCATCCATGACAAGAGAAAACCCATGGGGCACGTAAATCGACTCGCCCATGCATGAGCAAGGAAGTTCAGCCAAATACCAAAACAGGGAATATCCCCCCCACGATGCAAACACCAGAGAAGATATGAACCAGATCTCCAGGCGATTGCGGAACAAAATAAGGGAAACGATCAAGGCCATTTCAAAAAAGCTGACAAAAACATCTAGAGCAGGAAAGTCGTCGCTTGGAAAAAACAGTTTTCCAAAGGCTGCCACCAGGATGATGCTCGATAAAAAAAGCACGGAAAGCAAAGAAACAACTTGGACATTTCCAGGCAATTCAATGGTTTTTATTGAATTTTGATTGCTGATGTCCAAAAATTTTAATTGTTTCATATACCCCTCATCATTAACCAGACACAAAACAAACAATTACCCAAACAAAACAACGAAGATCAATCAAATTTTCCAATTAACACATCCAACAGAGGATTAATTGTTAATAAATCCCTACTGTGTGCTATAACCATAATACTATGGAAACATTGATCGACTTTATCACCCGCCACGCTAGCCAGGCACATTGGTATGTGTTTGCAGCGATCATTTTAGCCGGTTTCAACATCCCGATAAGCGCTGATATCCTTATCCTCATTAGCGCGTTTATCGCAGCCGCAATCCTTCCGGAGCACACTTGGCACTTATACCTAAGTATCCTATTTGGGTGCTACCCATCCGCTTGGTGCGCATACTGGATGGGACGGCTTGTCGGAGGGCAGCTTCACCGTTTTTCCTTTTTTTCCAAGCTCTTGAAACAAGAGCGGATGGACAAAGTGAGAAATTTTTATGAAAAATATGGGCTATTGACCCTCGTCATCGGAAGGTTTATCCCTTTTGGCGTACGCAACTGCATCTTTATGACGACAGGAATGAGCAAATTCAATTTTTATCGATTCATGCTAATGGATGCCTTGGCCTGCTTCATTTGGTGCAGCACCAGCTTCTATGCCTTTTACACCCTTGGCCAAAACTATCAAGTGATTTGGCACTATCTAAAGACATTTAATCTCTTGATCTTCGCAGCTTTCAGTGTGACTGTAATTAGCATTATTTGGTATAAGAGTAGAAAGAAGGCACGATCGACCCGACTTAGAGACGCCCTCTGAAGTGTTAAGGATCAACGAGACGAGAACTAATTCGATAAAGCGATGTTGAGCATCTCTAATGGACTTTCCTTTTTAAGAGCCCCCCTTGCTTTCCTCTTTTTAGTGGAAAACACGTCATTTCGCATTGCAGCCATTTTATTGGCCATGATCACCGACAGTATCGATGGATATTTGGCCAGACGGCGCCGCGCTGTGACCCAGTTCGGGGCAATCCTTGATCCTGCAATGGACAAATTCTTTGTCTTCTTTGCACTTACCGTCCTCATGCTCGAAGGGAAAATTGAAATGTGGCAATCCCTTGCTATGATCTCTCGCGACTTCTTTTTGGTTGCTTTTGGAATTTACCTAAGTCTATCCGGTCTATGGAAAGCCTATGAATGCAAATCGATCCGCTGGGGAAAAGCGACAACTGCGCTCCAATTTCTCGCTTTGATTGGTCTTACCCTTGAATTTTCTTTCCCAGGGTATTTCTACTTCATTTTTATCCTGTTCGGACTGCTTGCCTTCATCGAACTCTTTTTAGAACTCTACTTGTTCAAAAAGAGCCGTTCCACAAGCGCTTCAAACTAATCTATACAGACAGTTTTGCAACTGGCACTACAAACAAAATAGTCACCCTGTTTTTTTAATTCCTTCATCAACAATCAAATTTTGACAGAAAACTGCAAGCTTGGAAATTTGGAACGGAGGCTAGCAGAAGCGATACAGTGCGGGTCCGCATGAAAATTTAGAGACTGGAATATACTGCTGACACTTCAAAGTCCTCGTTGATTTTGGATTTGGCGCCACGAGGTTAAAGCCTCTGAAGCAGAACGTATGCGCAGCTGCATACGTTCGATGCAAGAGGTTTTAAAGGGCCTTGGCACAAGGACCGTCCCCGTGGAAGCCAAACGCCAAAAGCAACGAGGACTTTGAGGTGGAAGCAGTATAGACAACAAGTTTCGGCCCCCCCCGCAGCGAAGAGCTGGCGAGGGGGGCTTTGTTCGCGGACTAGGGCCTGTCGTCAATTCAGGTTTCGTCGAGTTTATTGACGACAGGCCCTAGCTACGCAAAACCGATTCTTTCTGTAATCACAGTTAATTTGGAACAGGTGTTAAAGCGCCTTGTATGGTCATTGTAGGGAAAGGCATTTCCGCTCCCTTGGCCTTGATCACATCATAGACGAGAATTAAGATTTCCTGTTTAACGCCCAAGTAGTGGTCATACTTTGTTGCCAATGTATAAACGTCGATGGTGATGTCGAGCGTGTATTGGTTATAAGAGCTAAAGGTAACAAGGACAGGCAAGTGAGCATCGATTGCAGAATGGTCGCTGATCGCTTGCTTGATCTCTTCGCACAAATTCCTCATCTTAGGAAAATCATCATACCGGATCCCAATCTTTTCTAAAATCCTTCGGTGGGTCATCCGAGAGGAATTGACAACTAAGATACTGGAAAAAAGTGCATTGGGCAAATACACAGGTCTTTTTTCCTTATCGCGGATCGACGTCAGGTACCATCCGATCTCTTCAACATGCCCTTCTAACTGGCGCTCAGGCAATACAACATATTCGCCGTTCATGAAAGGACGGGTAATGTAGAGCATAAGCCCTCCAAAGAAATTTGCGATCACATCTTTAGCAGCGAAGCCGATTGCTGCAGCGCCAATGCCTCCGAATGCGATCAGCGGCGCCAGGTTGACTCCCCAGACCTGTAAAACAATCATAGCCGTGATCAGAAGAATAACGATCGTCGCGAACTTGCCGACGACATGGATAAAAGATGTATCGACTTTTCTGATATGCCTCTCTTTTTCTAAAATGGAGATCTGGAGCTGGTTCTTCCAGCGCATGATCACCCAGGTCGTACATGCGATAATGCACGATGTGCGGAAGGCATCGAGGTACTCATCAAAAAAGATAAAGGAGAACCGTTTGCTGAGGACTTCAAGAACCAAAATTCCCCCAAGAACCCACAACAGGATCGAGATAGGCAAAAATGTGATCTCGCCGATTTTTTCTTTCCAATCATGCGTCATCGACAGCGAGCGGTGGCGGAAATGCTTCACGACCCTTTTGAAAAGGAAATTGATGGCGATCAATGTCAGCAACCCTATAACGATCTCCATAAACCATAAATGGTTATTCGAAAGCGGTGTCAAGTTAACAACAGGATTTTCCGGTTCCATGAGCACACCTCTATATTTATCTTTTAATCAGGTGTTTACAAACTGAGAGTCGTCGAGTTTTTGAGTTTTTTAAACCGAAAAATCGACGAACTCTCAGTTTGTAAACACCGTCTAATAGGGTTAGTTGTAAAATTCCTGAGTTTACTTGTCTATAGTTTTTAACTTGAGGAGCATGTGAACGGGCGCATGTAGACCGGGTTTAGAATTTACTTGTGTATAAAAAAAATAGAACTCTTTTACAATGCAAGATAGGACGTCAACCAGAAAGAATAGGGCAATGTATGCAATTCACTAAAGAATCGATTTTTGTCGCCAGCATTCGAAGCTTTTGCACTTCCTTTGCTACGATATTAGGACTATTGATCGGTCTCATCCTCATTTTTATGGGACTAATGATGATGTCCGGACCGAACATCGTACCAGAAAAAAGCGACTTGACCATTGCTGCAGATGCCAATGGACACCGCGACCTTCTTCCGCATACAGCCCCAGTTGTCTTAAAATTGAACATTACAGGAGTGATCGGCCAAGGCGAGCTCACTGCTGAAAAATTCAGCAATTTGCTCCTTGATTCCCGCGAAGGGATGCTGGCCAACAACCGCGTTAAAGCGATTTTTCTGTACATCGATTCGCCAGGAGGAACGGTCACTGATTCGGTCGCGATCTACCAAAATCTAAAAGCTTACAAGGAAAAATACAAACTTCCTATTTATGCATTTGTCGATGGGATGTGCGCCTCTGGTGGAATGTATATCGCCTGTTCCGCTGACAAAATTTTTGCCTCCTCTTCTAGCGTCATTGGATCTGTTGGCGTTATTTTAGGACCTACATTCAACTTTTCCGGCCTCATGGAACGCTACGGCGTTCAGTCCTTGACACTAACACAAGGTAAAGACAAAGACATGCTCAACCCATTCCGTCCTTGGATGCCGGGCGAAGACGCCTCTTTGCGCAATGTAACCTCAGTTCTTTATGGCGAATTTGTGGACACGGTCATCGCTGCTCGTCCGCACATCAACAGAGAGAAGCTCATCAATGATTATGGCGCCCAGGTCTACGTTTCTCCAACCGCCCAGGAGCTCGGCTACATCGACGTTGCTAATTCCGATTACAATGCGGCGTTGAATGAATTGACGAAAGCAGCTCAGATTCCCGATGACCATTTTTACCAAGTGGTCCTCCTCTCTCCTCCCCATCCTTTCCTATCCGACCTAGCGGGAAGCTGCAAAGCTCTTTTTCAAGGGAAAATGACCCATGTATTCCAAATGGGGCCTTACATGAATTCAGATCTAAGCGGAAAATTTCTCTACCTCTATCAGCCCTACGGAGAGATCCATTAATCCATTCTTCCCCTTTTGTTTAAGGGGAAGACTTCTAATCTACGAGCCTCCATGCAATCCCTTTACATCGTTGACGCCGTCAACTTTCTGTTCCGTTCCTACTATGCAATCGGGCCCATGTCAAACCCTAAAGGGGCATCCACTAATGCCCTTTATGGATTTATCCGATCTGTCTATAAAATTATTAACGATTTTTCTCCCGACTACTTCATCGCAGTCTTTGATGGTCCAGATAATAAGAAGTCGCGCACTGCCATCTACAAAGAATACAAAGGCCACCGCACTGGAATGCCCGAAGACCTTTTTCCGCAATTGGACCAGGCCCAATATTTTTGCGAGATCGCTGGGATCCCCTCTTTGACCCTTTCTGGAGTCGAAGCGGATGACACGATGGGAAGCATTGCAAAGTGGGCGGAAAAAAAGGGGATTAAAGTTTTCTTGTGTTCTAGTGATAAGGACTTATGCCAATTGGTTAGCGACCATGTCAAACTAGTTCATCCGCATAAAGACAACCTAGTGGTCGATCGAAAAAAAGTGAAAGAGCTCTTCGGCGTTCGCCCTGATCAAATGATCGATTATCTGGCCATGGTGGGAGATGCGTCGGACAACATTCCTGGGCTGGAAGGCTTTGGGCCTAAAACAGCTGCAAGCCTCTTAGAAGAGTTTGGGACTTTGGAAACAATCCTGGCAAATCCAGACCGCCTTTCCGGAAAGAAACGGGAAGTTGTCATGAATGGACAAGAGATCGCGTTGCTCAGCAAACAGCTCGCTACCATCCAGACCGACCTGGACATCCCGCATGAGGAACTCTTCTATCATCTTAAAACACCAGACCTTCCTCGCGTGCAGGCATTTTATCACGAAATGCATTTCCTCTCCCTTTTACGAGAGCTCAGCGCCCCACAAGCGCCTACTCCAACAAAAACAAAACCTTCATCAACAGCCGATGACAAGACCTCCTATCAACTCATCACCGATGAAGATTCCCTTGCCGATCTGATCCGTTCGCTCTCTTCTGAAAAAGAGATCTGCGTCGATACTGAGACAACAAGCGTAAAACCGATGTGGGCGGAGCTTGTCGGCATTGGCCTTGGGTCAAGCCACGGAAAAGCCTATTACATTCCCCTTAACGGGAACATCAAGCGGGAAAAAGTGATCCAGCTTGTCAAACCTCTGCTTGAAAATCCTGACATCTCTTTTATCGGACACAATATCAAATATGACATGCATGTCTTGGCAAATGAAGGGATCGATCTTTCATCTCCCGGATTCGATACCCTGCTTGCCTCCTACCTGATCAATCCCCAAGTCCAACGTCACAATCTGGATGAGCTCTCATTAGAGCATTTCGGCAAAGTGAAAACTCCGATCGACGATCTGATCGGCAAAGGGAAAAAGCAGATCACCATGGCAGAAGTTCCCATTGAGCAAGTGTGCGACTATTGCTGCGAAGATGTCGACTACACGCTCCGTTTGAAAACCCTGTTCCAAAAAGAGCTCGAAAAAGCTGACCTAACCTCCTTATTTGCCACTATCGAAATGCCATTGATCCCCGTTCTCTTTGCGATGGAAAGGGCTGGGATCTACGTCGATGTGAACAAATTGGAAAAGATGTCCCATGAATTAAGCAGAGAACTCCAACATCTTGAAAAACAGATCTATGCCATCGCAGGGGAATCGTTCAACATCAATTCGCCCAAACAGCTCAGCGTTATTTTATTTGAGAAAATGGAAATCAAGCCGCCTAAAAAAACGGCAACAGGCTATTCAACGGCAGCAGACGTCCTTGAATCGCTGCAAGAATCCGCCCCCATTGTAAAAAAGATCCTCGAGTACCGCACATTAGAAAAACTCCGCTCGACGTATGTCGATTCGCTTCCCTTACAGATCTTTCCAAAAACATCCCGGATCCACTGCACCTTCAATCAATCAATTGCGGCAACAGGGCGGCTTTCTTGCCAAGATCCCAACTTACAGAATATCCCTGTCCGAACAGAAGCTGGGAAAAAAATCCGCGAAGCGTTCAAACCCCAAAAGCCCCACCACACCTTTGTCTCTGCCGATTACTCGCAGATCGAGCTGCGTTTGCTGGCCCACCTCTCTCAAGACCCGGCGTTGATCGCAGCCTTTGAAGCAGGAGAAGACATCCACGCTTATACCGCCTCCTTAGTTTTTGACGTGCCGCTGAACAAGGTCACCCCTCAAATGCGCTACCAGTCCAAGGCTGTCAATTTTGGCATCGTATATGGACAGCAAGCCTACGGCCTTTCTCAAGAACTGGGGATCGAGTTCAAAGAGGCTGCCGCCTTCATCGAGACCTATTTTGAGCGGTATAAAAAAATCAAAGAGTATCTTAACTTTTGCAAAGACAGCGTTCGTAAAACGGGGCGCGCAGTGACGCTGACCGGAAGGCAGCGGCCCATTCCCGATATTCATAGTAAAAATCCGATGCTCCGTGCACAAGCGGAACGGTTAGCTGTGAATACCCCTCTCCAGGGAACGGCTGCCGACCTGATCAAACTGGCAATGCTCGCTGTCGACACCTTATTAAAAAAAGAATTTAACCATGCAGCCATGATCCTCCAAATTCATGATGAACTCCTTTTTGAAGTTCCTGATGACCAAGTGGATAAATTATCGAAAAAGGTGAAGCATGTCATGGAAACTGTAATGGACCTTTCCATCCCTCTAGTCGTCGATATTTCCATTGGAAAAAATTGGGGAGAATGTTAACTTTGAAGAAAGTTGCTGTAACAGGTGGTCTTTCCTCTGGCAAAAGCACGATCTGCCGTCTCTTTGAAGAGCTTGGCAGCTACGTTGTCAGCGCCGATGCAATTGTTCACCAGCTGTTATCTCCAGATACTGCTGTCGGTCAGCAGGTCATAAACCTGTTAGGTTCAGATATCATCCGCGATCGAAAGTTCGATCGCAAAAAAATTGCTGACAAGGTCTTTTCTGATCCGGATTCTCTGAAAGCCCTTGAAAAGATTCTGCACCCGGCTGTGTTTGATGAGATTAAAGCAAAGTATCTACAAATCAAAAACGAGCAAAAATACTCTCTGTTTGTTGCTGAAATCCCACTCCTATATGAAAGCGAATCGGAAGACTTTTACGATGCTGTTATCGCAATTATGGCTAGTCCTCATCTCTGCCGGGAGCGATTTAAACAACAGCGGCAACAAGAAGACCACGAGTTCGATCGACGCATGAACAGACAATTATCGCCCATGCACAAAGCCGCCAAAGCAGATTTTTTGATCGAGAACAACGGCTCTATCGATGAGCTTAAAGACAAAATCACATTTATTTATTCACAATTAACAAAACCTTGAGCAGATCCCCATTTTCCTAAGTAGGGGAATACGTTTGATCTTTTGCAAGGTTTCCAACAAGGAGTCTCTTTCTAAATGAACCGAGAAGACACCACACAAGAAACGCAAGAACCGGAACATGAAAAATCCTCTTTGACCCCTCCAGAAGCACAACATTCCCATCCTCCTGAAGCCATCACGAAAATCGCCGACCTCCAGAGGATGAACATCGACCAGCTCGCCCACTTTGCCCGCAATATCGGTCTTAAAAATCTTGGAGCTCTCACCAAATCGCAAATCGTCTTCGAAACAGTCAAATACCTATCAGAGCGACCAGACCAAGTCCTCGTTGGAGAAGGCGTCCTGGAAGTCTTGCCCGACGGGTTCGGATTCTTAAGATCTCCCAACTACAACTACCTTCCTTCTGCCGAAGACATTTATGTCTCTCCCGCTCAAATCCGCCGGTTCGACCTCAAAAAAGGGGATACCGTATATGGAACAATCCGCTCTCCAAAAGACAAGGAAAAGTACTTTGCTCTTCTGAAAGTCGACAAGATCAACAATAAACCGCCAGAGCGCGCCCGAGAACGAGTACTCTTTGAAAACCTCACCCCTCTCTACCCAAGCTCGCGCCTCGTCATGGAAACATCGAAAGAGCGGATGACGACCCGCGTTCTCGACCTGACAGCTCCGATCGGTAAAGGACAGCGCGCACTGATCGTCGCTCCCCCTCGATCCGGTAAAACGATCATCATGCAGAACATCGCTAATGCAATCTCGACGAACCATCCTGAAGTCGTTCTGATCGTCCTCCTTATCGACGAGCGTCCGGAAGAAGTCACCGATATGGTCCGCAGCGTCAAAGGGGAAGTTGTCTCCTCGACGTTCGACGAACCACCAGAGCGCCACGTCCAAGTCGCTGAAATGGCGATCGAAAAAGCACGCCGCCTCGTCGAATATGGCCACGACGTTGTGATCCTTTTGGACAACCTGACACGCCTTGCAAGAGCCTATAACACTGTCCAACCGCATTCAGGGAAAATCCTCAGCGGCGGCGTCGACGCCAATGCGATGCATAAACCGAAACGTTTCTTCGGCGCAGCGCGCAACATCGAAGAAGGCGGCTCGCTGACGATCATCGCAACAGCTCTGATCGATACTGGCTCGCGCATGGACGAAGTGATCTTTGAAGAATTCAAAGGAACGGGCAACATGGAGCTCGTCCTCGATAGAAGACTGGCTGATCGAAGGGTCTTCCCTGCAATCGACATCATCAAGAGCGGTACACGTAAAGAAGAACTGCTCTACCATCCTGATGAGCTTGAGAAGATCTACCTCATGCGTCAAGCTTTGGCAGATTTAGCTCCTCTTGATGCGATGAACCTTCTAGTCGGACGCCTCAAGAAGACCAACAGCAATGTCGAGTTCTTATTGACGATGAAAGATTAAGAATAGTTTTTATAGGATGGCAGGATATCCTGCCATCCTGCTTTTCTGATCAGCTTGTCAAATATTATCCGGATGCCACCTGCGCACAACAAACCGATCGCCGAGATCCGCTGTCAATCCATAGTCATCGACAGGGATACGTTTTTTTTCCCGCACCAGTTCTTCGATCCGCCCGTAGAGGGATTGTTTGACGACCCCTTTGCCTGCAATGCTTTCTATGGATGTTTCTTGGTCAAATACGATCACGACATGGCCTCTCCAAACAATCAGATCGAGATCATTTAAAAGATCAACGATATCTGCTGGGTCTTTCCCTTCGATAGGAATTGGTTTGCCGAAATTCAGCAAAGAAGAGGTGTTGCGAGGAGTTGCTCCATTCGAGACGTAATAGAGAAGGCCTGAGCAATCGACCCCTTTAAGCTGCCAGGTATCGCTTAAGAGAGGATCGATCCGAGCAATGTCAATTTTAGGAGGATAGTGCTCTAAGAGCATAGGAATGCCGCTTGGCCAATTCCCACCCCAGATGTAGCGGGTTCCGACCAAACACTCCAGCCCAGCAAGAAAACCTGGAATGCTTGGCAAAGACCGGCTCCTTTCTTTTGGCTCATCAGAAACCGATGTCAAAAAACGCTTATCCACAAAGACGTCCTGTCCTGGATACTCTTGCGTCGCAGCGCGGACAATGTGGTCGGAAACCTGTTCAAGGACAGTAAACTTCGATCCTGGAAAAGCGACACTTTCAACCGACCTCAGCAGCTGCTGCGAGTCTAAAGGGATGTCCATTCCAGAGAGCCCCCCAAACGAACCGCGGAAATCGGGTGTATTCAATAAAGGGGTAGGAGAACGGGCAACCGCATATGTGGATGCAGACATAGGACTATACTACCTTTAGGATTGCTTTTAAAAATTCGGCAAGGTCGGCAGGTGTGCGGGAACTGACCAGGTGGCCGTCGACAACAGCTGGCTCATCGGCCCATATGGCCCCTGCATTCTCCAGATCGTCTTTGATTGCGATCGTTCCTGTCGCCCTTTTGCCATTAAGGATCTTAGCTGAAATGGGCACCCATCCTCCATGGCAAATAAAAGCCACCAGCTTTTTTGCTTCATGAAGGGTCTGAATGACTTTTAAGACCTCCAAAGAACGGCGGATACGGTCTGGAGCAAAGCCGCCTGGAATGATGGCTCCATCCCACTTTCTTTCTAACGCTTCCTTAAATGAAAGATCAGCGCGGCACGGGTAGCCGTGTTTGCCTTTATAGCTCTGGCCCGCAACAGGGCCTGCTAAGGCAACCTGCAAGCCTGCCTCTTCCAATCGAATTTTGGGATACCACAATTCGATATCCTCGTAGATGTCTTCAACAAAGATCACAATTTTTTTCATAATTTACAAATAATTCTGATATTGCATATGTTTTCTAGCTAAACTGATCTCAATATGGCAATTTTCATGAAAACACTATCACATTTGCTATTTTCTGTTGCACTTCTCTTGATTGGAGGATCTTGCCAGCAGAACACATCGAAGCTCACTTCCAAACAACCGGTTAAAATCGAGCAGCTCCGCCTCAACCTTTGCCACGAGCCTGCGACAATGGACCCTCGCAAAGGCGGAGATATCATCTCTTCCCATATGCACTTTCTCCTATTCGAAGGATTAATCAAGCTTAATGAAAATGGCTCTTTGTCGCTAGCGCAAGCAGAATCAGTTGACGTTTCCCCTGATGGCAAAGTGTACACCTTCCATCTACGTAACTCTAACTGGTCAAATGGAGATCCCGTTACGGCAACCGATTTTGAAAAATCCTGGAAGGACATCCTTGATCCTGCATTCCCTTCTGTCAATGCCCATTTACTCTACCCCATTATCAATGCAGAAGCGGCAAAAAAGGGGCTGATCCCGCTTTCTGATGTGGGGATCCAAGCTGTAGATGCCAAAACCCTTGTCGTGACGCTTGAGCACCCAACCCCCTATTTTTTAGACCTCGTCGCTTTTTGCGTTTTTTTCCCTGTTAATAAACAGATCGATGAAGCGAATCCGGATTGGGCATACGATGCAGGGGAACACTTTGTTTCGAATGGACCCTATCGGCTCAAAAGCTGGAAACACAACAATGAAATTATTGCAGAACGGAACCCGATGTACTGGGCTAAGGAAAGGGTCGCTGCAGATAGGATCCATTTAAGCATGATCGATAATGCGATGACAGCGCTGCAGATGTTTGAAAATGGAGAACTCGACATCATTGGGAACCCCCTTTCCCCCCTTCCAGTCGACGCACTGCCCATTCTGAATCAAAAAGGGGTGCTGAAGAAAAAACCGATCGCCGGCACGACAATGGTGTCTTTCAACACCCAAAAGGTCCCTTTTACCAATGCAAATATCCGCAAAGCCTTTGCAATGGCGATCAACCGGGAAGAGATCGTCTCAAACATCACTCAGCTTAACGAACAGATCGCAACAAATGCGATCCCTCCCATTCTAAAAAATAACAGGAACAGGGAGTTTTTTAAGGACAATGATTTCGAAACAGCCCAGAAATTGTTTCAGATAGGGCTTGAAGAACTTGGCATCAATCGAGAAGACCTAAAAGAATTGACCTACCACTATACGACAAACGACCTCAACAATAAAATTGCACAAGCCATCCAACAGCAAATCTCGAAAGTCCTTGGAATCAAAATTAAATTGGAAGGGATGGAAAACAAGGTCTTCATGGACAAACTGACAAAGCGGGACTACTTGGTCGCTCAAGCATTATGGGTTGCCCAATATAGCGACCAAATGAACATATTAGAAAGGTTTAAATACAAACATAATGCAAAAAATTATTCTGAATGGGAAAATGCTGAATTTATCCAGCTGCTCGATCAATCCGCTTTTGAAACGGGACAGAAACGTCTTGCAACCCTAGAAAAAGCGGAAGAGATTTTTCTGAACGAAATGCCGATCGCACCCATCTACCATTGGGAATTTTCTTACATGGTCCAGCCCTACTTGAACGATGTCGGGCTCTCTCCGATCGGCGACATTTATTTTGAAGATATCGATGTGGCCAAGAACTTGAGAATCCATGAACGCATCGCTGCAAAATAAGTCTCAACCCTCCCACTCCTATGCCTTTCCCCGCTATCAAGTGGAGTGGGAAAAACCTAACTTTTTGATCAGACCATCTTATAAACCTCACGGGATCAACCCAATCCAATTTGACTCCTACCTGTTTTTTATTGAACAGATCGTCAGAAGCATCATCCCTCAAGATCTGCTTGCAGCCCTTTCCTCACAAAAAAACCCCGCTCTGATTAAAGAAAAGATCCAAATTTTGAACGAGCTTCTTCCTATCGTCTCATGGAACGAGATCCGACAAGTTCCATCAACCTTGTGCGTCAGCTTTCTATGCCCTGCAGATTTTACCAGCGGCGTCGGCAGATATTTATGCGATACGTTGAGCCGATGGCTTGTCCCCGGAAAATTTCTCAATATCACCGCAGCCCAGTCCCTCAATTTCAAGTTCATTGCCGCCCCAGAGCAATCCTTCTTCATCCAACAAATCCTATTGGATGTCTGTGATGAAAAAGAATTGATGCTCGTCCGCAACAGCATCGATAATCTGACCAAAGAGATCCGTTTGAACATCATTGCCGTCAAGCATGCTCGACAAGTAGTCGCAATCAAAAAGCTATCTTTAGAACAAAAAAAGATCATCATCCAAGAGAACATCGCATCGATCTTGGAAAGGCCCTCGAAGACATTTGAGCATAATGTCTTTGACCAGATGCACCATTTCCTTGTCCACCTTTCCGCTGAAGAAAAGATCACGCAGATCAAAGACCAGTTCGCTCCTTTTATGGAACAGAGGCCCAAAGTCTTCGATCGGGATATCTTCAATGAGATCAAACATTCCGTCCTTCTCTTTCATAACCCCTTCACAGCACTGCGAGACCTGAGGCATGTTGGCAGGATCATCTCCTACCAGTACCTATTCCGCAAAACTCTGCAACGTGCAGTCCTTGATACCCCCCAGGAAAGGCATTTGAGCATCAAGCTCATGAAAACACAGATCAGCGATCCCTCCTCCAAAAACGGAAAGAAAACGGTATTGAGCGTCCTCGGCGGGATTAACGTATTACGAGAAAACGAACTTTTCGAAGAGAGGCATGTCGCCGAAGCCATCCAACGCTGCCTTCCCAGCATCAAAAAAGTGGACAACTCCTTTATTATCGACAGACGGAGCCACGACCCGATCCGCACTTTCTATATCGAGATCGAAAAACAGAACGGCAGTTATTTCAGTTTATCAGAACTCAAAGATCTCAGACGGCAGCTTCCCCTTGAACTTAAGGAAGGGATTGAAAACGTCATCCATCCTGTCTTCATGCCGCGCAATGAAGAAGAGATCATGCGCAACATCGTCATCTTGAGCCAGCAGCTGAAATACATCCATGATATTCCCCAAGTGATCATTACTTTTGACCAGCAAACAGAAGAAGAGCTCTCCTTCACTGTGATTTTGCTCCGCCTCATTAAACCTGGAACGATGCCTATTCCAGAACTCTTTCAACGCTCCGGCACCGAATTGAAAATGGATAGCCTCGAGGCTAAGCAAGTGGGGGCTTTGCGAAAAAAATACACCAAGGAAGCCAACGTCTTTTTGGTTAAAATGGAAAAAAAGCCGTTCTTGCGCAAAGACTACACCCTAGACCTGTTCAAAGCGCGCCAAGACCTTTCCGCAGAGCTGCATCGCATATTAGACGGCATTCGGGACTTTAACGGAGGGATCCTTTCAAAACAGCAAGAGGTCTTCCAGGAACTGCGCGATTCAATTGCCGATACCAATTCCCATCACGATTTTCTCCTTGAAAACTTTTTCTATTCCCTCTCGCCTCCTTTAAGGCAGACCTTGCTGCCTCCTGCGATCTTGAAAAAGCTCTTTAAAATGCAGCAGGAAGCACTTTCGGCCGATTACCAAAAAGAGGTCTTTTCTTTAAAAGCCTTTGCCGACGAACAATTCCTTCTCCTTCTGGCCGCATCCCCTAGCAGCTGCATCAAGGAAGAGCTCATTTCCACCATCACTTCCCTTGGTATACCAACTCCCAACCTATCTTTTACTCATGTCGTTGCCTATGGGATCAACTGCATGGGCTATATTTATCAGGAACGGGACCATCATAAACGGACTGTTTTCTACGATTCGATTTACGAAGCCCTTCAGCATTGGCAAACCCATCTAAAAAAATAACTTTCCTTTCTGAGATCCCTTTTGTAAAAGAAGAGAGGATCTTTAAAATTGAGAAAGTTGATGCAAATAACGCCATCTCCATCTGCATTATTTTTTGATGAGATCAGCTCGTTTATCAACGCCAACAGTTCTTTGCAAGATCCCCTTGAATCCGATCCGCCCCTCTTAGAAAACAAACTGTCCGATTGGATCGCCCACTCGACATTTCCATCGAACTTTTTTCAGCCTGTTTTAAGAGGCCTTCCCCGACAATTCCTTCAGACCGATCCTTCTATCTCGATTGTTAAAAGAGCATTTCGCAATGAACCCATTCTGATCCGCCAGTGGCTCGAACGCCCTTTGCTCACACTCTATTCAATAGATCTCTTGCATAACCCGCTTTGCCTGGAAAAATCGGAGATTTTTTCACAGGTTTTTAGAAACTGTTTACAGTTTCGGATCTCACGAATGAGTCGACTCGAGGAGAGTCGGCGCGAGATTAAGATAAAAACCTGTGAAAAAAGAACGATTTTGCCAGATGAATGGGGTTATGCAAGAGATCTAAAGGCGGCCATCCCCTCTTGCTACTCGATCCATATCACCCTGTTGACTTGGGTCATCGCTGATGGGTGGGGCGATCTGTTCTGCCAGATTGAGGCCGCGGCTGTCTTGCATTCCTATTTTCCCCATCTAAAACTAACCCTTTTTACCCTAGTCCACGAAGACAAGGACCCGCCTTCATATGATCACCCTTTTGAGCAGCACTGGATCCGATTCACAGGAAAGCTTAATGGGACGATCACAATAGAACCATTTTCTTCTTCGCAATTAAAAACCATTTCCCAATCTGATTTGGTCCTGGAAATTCCAACTCCTTTCCCACATCTTGATAAACTGCTTGGCCAGCTCCCCAAAATCCCCCCCTTAGCACGAATAGGGGAACATAGCATGATCGATACCATCCATTACCAACCTGAAACGTCAGCCTGGAGCATGGGCCTCCACTTTTTAGAAAAGGGGATTTTCATCAAAAAAGTTCCTCAAGCCTCGCAAAATCTCCATTTAAAAAACCAAAATCTTAAGCAATTGATCCTTGGCGCCGCACAAGACTGGGAGCAATACCGGCAAAAGAACAGATTCCAAATCGCCTATACGAAAAACTACCGCGGCCTCTATCTCTATCTCATGGCTCTTCTTTCTTCACTGGACGACGATGAAAAAAATATCGACATCTGTTTTTTTCAAATGGACTTGCTTGCCATGGTCCTTGAATACAAGTTCAAAGATCCCCGCTCTCAAGAATATCTGCTTTTGAAAGCTTGGAATATCGGAGAACTCCAGCTCTATTTCGAAAATTTCCAGTCGGTTATTCCCATTGCAAAAAGCGGTAAAAGGGTCCGTCTGATCCATTGCAGATCGCTGGACCATGACGACCAGCTTGTCCTGACTTCCCTTTCCGACCGCTTGATCGGAGCAACAGGGGACCAGTCTGTCTTGGAGGCGATCAGTACTGGAAATCCCTTTTTCTTTGATCCTCCCACTTTCAAAAGACCTTTCTTACGCGATCTCTTGTGCATCGCAGAAAAAAAGCTCCAAGCATTTCCCTGTTTGGCCCAATTTTTCAAACTCTGCCTGAAAAACCCCTCCCTTCCTCTAGAAGACAACCAACAAGGATGGGTCTCTGAAGAATACTTAGATACCGTTGAAGCGCGCCTTTCTCTTGAAGACAACACCGACATCAGCATTGGTAAGGCCTTAGGGCAGCTGCTTAAGGACCCTGCAATGCCCCAAGCCTTTGAAGCGCTGCGGCAATATTTGGCCGACTCTTACTCGATCGAACCAATCTTGACAGGCCTTGTCCGCCGCACACTTCTGATCAAATACAATCCTTCCCTTGTCAAACAGGAAGAGGCCGAGGTCCAAAAGCTTCTTAATGGGAAGCAAACCCTCGATCAAATGCTACTGAATGTATCGACAAACATATACTGAAATAACTAAGACGGATCAGAAAGGCTAATGAATTTTCCTTTACCGAATTCGAGAATCTTTTTAAAAAGCTTCATCCAGCATAATCTTACATCTGCAAAATCCGTGTGACGGCATCCTCCTAGTTCAAGCAAAAGTCCAAGCAGGTTAAATCAAGCGAATCCCTTACTTTTTTTGTCGCCTATTAAATCACAGACGGCTAGTTATGGTTCTCTTCTTTTATAGACCAACTCACCAATGCTAGGAATCAAACCTGGATAATCGATTCTCTCCAAACGAACATCAATTTTGTGTTCGGGGAAATCTGCAATCACTTCAGTTCCAACACATTGAGCAGACTCCGCATCCTCTTCAGAAATTTCACCATCGAAGTAAAAAAACAAGATAATCACATTATCTTGTTCCTCTACTGCAGCAGCCCTTAATTTTGGAGAAACTTCACCTATTAACCC
>JAFEGU010000401.1 GCA_018239725.1 Verrucomicrobiota bacterium
CTAGAGTTTTCATGACCTTTGGATCGATCAGAAAAGTAAGGCTTCCTCTTTGAACCAGATACTTGTTATACTGGGGCCAGTTGCGTGCACGCATCTAGAACTCCTTCGTTTGTCTTGCTAGGACCACAAAGGAGTTTCTTTATTTTAGGGGATTTTCCTCAACGATTCTCTATAGAATTTTTCAACACAGCCTGACCATCCCACCAATTTAAGCTAGATTACTTGACTTAAGAAACCTCGATCATCATGAAAGATCATCGCCCACCCCAGCATCTATAGAGTCTTTTTATCAACTCGTTCGGGCACAAATAAGCATGAATTAGCCACGAAATAGGCCTCCATTTGCAAGTCTGCATTCCTTAAGAACCTCTAGAAAATTCCAGTTGCCATTCTTTGAACCCTCATAGAGAAGCTGTTTATTGAGTTATTCGGCACTTCAAATTAAAAAAAATTGAAAAGATTTATTGCAAACCATTCTTAACTAAAGAGTTAAAACAAACCAAGCAAGTTCTAATTAAGACAACTAGAATGAATCAATTAACCACACTCAATAACAAAAAATAATTTTGATTTGATTTATATGCAATTTTATTATAAAATGATTATGCAATTTATTAATTTAATTAAACACAAAAGGCATATTCTATGAGCATATCTCCTTCACACACCCTTCAATCCGTTTATGACGATGCATTAACCCTGTACTCAAAGTTAACTCAACAAATAAACGATCGCCCTCTGTATCCAGATGAAATGCTCCTACAAAGCTATACGGATGATTTTAGATCGTTGGTCTTACGAGTGGATGAAATCATACGCTCAAAGCTACCTGAAAATAACCATCTTTTTACATTGATGCTAAATATCCATAATCATTTGGAAGCTGAGAGAAATGACTTCGCATTGACCGATTCGTTTATGAGCCTACACGAAAAACATTTGGCGAAAAAAAGGACACCAGAAAGGCCGAGGGGGCAACTTGTCTCATATGAAGGCCCAACAAGAACTGGAACTTCTAGCGTGAGAAGGGAATCAGCGCATTCATCCTCTTCATCAAGTTCGAGCAGTTCCTCTTCTCGTGTGCAACCAAGAGATGATCAGGATAACGGCCTTTGCAGCATTAGTTTCTTTCAAAAATTTGCACCTCTATTGGAGCAATGGGATGCTGCTGGCGGCGACCCAGAACCATTTTGGACAGGAAGAGAGGCAAAAATTATCCATACAATGGCCCTTTTAAACCAAATTCCGGAAGAAAGTTCATTACTGAGGTCCCAAATCATCGATGCGCATCGAAATACAGTTGACTGCCTTACAGTTGAAGACCATGAAATTGCCATTCATACAATTGCAGATGACCACGTTGTCCAAGAGATGCAGGAACATTGGATCGCTTTAACTGCTAAGCTTAACAAAAACCCGATGAATAACTACACGGTGTTGATCGGCTATCTTCGTACACTGACTGGAAGTTTAAGTTCTGTAAAAAATCCTTCCGCTAAAGAGATCCTCAAACAGATGATTGCAAAGACATCTGAAGATATAAAACATGAAATCACCCAGGTAAGAAAAAACGATAGAGCCATTAGCATTTCAATCTCTGAATTTCTCTTGAATTTAACCCCTAGAGAAAACAAATCGCATCAAGCAAAAATTGATCTAAAATTTAAGGACGTAAATGTAGCTTCCAAACTAAAAATCATGGAATATCTCATAAATCAAAAAGTTTCGATTGATAGCTCGAAAATGGAACAATATGTCGACTCCATACCTTATTCTGAATGGCCAGGCACATACGATCAAAAATTAATAGCACTGATGGCAATCCATTCTGATCTTAGTATGGGGAAAAGATCGCAACAGATGGAAAATGTGTTAAATGCGATTTTATTGGAAGGGGAAGGTGTTCTTAAGTTGGTAACCTCATATTTATTTCCAACATCCCATTCAGAGCTCAATGCAGCTGAAATTGCACTTCATCGTTTAAACAGGGAAGAACAAGCATTTTCTTCTTTCAGAGCTCCATTTGACATTGGGGCATCGCATGAACTTGTTGCCCCCTCCTCATCTTACCTAAGCGGAGCATCTTCTTCTGGGCCATTAAGCCCTTCGTCGTCTATCGAACCTTCTTTAACCAGCTTACCAATCGACAGGACGACTTTAGAGATCGAGTGCGCAATTCGGCCAAACGACAAACTCTTCTTGCGCGCACACTTGCCAGAGAAGGGGATTACATGGGATAAAGGCGTTGAATTAACCAAGACTTCAGAAGGAAGGTACTCATTTAACGTGGATGTTGATGAAGACTTTGAATTTAAGGTCTTGGTCAATGACTGGAATTGGTCTGCCGGCCCTAATATGACCGCAAAGCGCAACCAAGCAATAAGATTCCAGCCAACCTTTGAAAATCCGATTTAAAACGATCGATTTTACCTTTGCGGACGACAATTGACTCTAGGGTTCAAATTTTGTGACTGCATCTTGCAGTCACAAACCTACTTTTAAGTTGTATCGGAACGCTTTTTCTTCATTTCCCGAAGAAGAGGATCGATCAGGCAACGTGATTTATTATCGACTTCACCTCATTGGAGTAATTTAATCAGTACCACCAGTCTAAATCACTTGATACAGCTTGCTTATTATCCTGAGCTTGAGTCTTAGTTTTTTTATCGTATTGATAAATTGAATAATCAGTGTAAGACTCTCGACTAGTCTCTTCCTGATGTTTTGTTGTCAGCAGTTCTTTTTGAAACGCTTTAGATTCATTGGGGAAATCCCTTTCAAACTCTTCCGTATAACCCTTTATTTGGCCCAATAACTGAGCCATTGCTTTGCTGTATGGATCAAGAAGATAAGCATAATGTTCTTCATCACGTCCATGGTCATGTCCGCAATTATGCCTATCATAAGTATCATTATATCCAGTTTCCTGTTTCTTGTACTCTTTATGCAGCGCTATCAATTTACCTTTATATTCTTGTGGTGAAGATAGCTTATATGACACTTGCGGTTCAGCTCGGCTTGCAGGAGTTCCTGAAATTCCTCTTTTTACCGTTGTCTGTTTTACAGGGATTCCAGCTCGAGATGCATCAACTAAACGATTGTCTGTAATCGATTTATTATCCTGCCCACATGAAGTAAGTAAAGGTTCTAGGTGGTTTTTATAAATAGAAGAAAATAAATTGGAAGTTGAATTAGACAATTTTGTTAATGCTTTGCTGGCTTCGTCTAAAGCAAAGCCAATAACTTCTGATCCCCAATGTTTTCCTCCGACTCCAGATAAATAAGCATCTCTACTAATACCACTCATAAATTCCCCACGTTTTAATTAAAAAATTATTATCAACAATAATTATTTAATCAAATTATGCCATTATATCAAATAAACATCAGGACCTTAAATCATCAAATTAATGAACATCAAACACTTATAAACGACAAATATTTACACAAAATTAATTAAAATTAAAGCTTTTATAAACAACTACTCACAACACTATCCATCTTACTCTCATTAGTATGTTTAAATTACTGAAAACAAGTGAATTACAATTCAATCAAATCAATGGCCTTATTTTTAGAAAAGAACCTAGGCTAAATTCCCGAGTTAGAGTTTAATGCGAAAAAGGGAGTTACAAGCTACCTTAAGCGATAAGGATAAATATTAAGAAAAGGTCCACATGGTCAATCCCATTAGAAACCAACCTTCAGCATATGCGCAGACGCCCCCCAAAAAAAAGGCGCCAAAAGAGATCGATGTGCGGGTGAAAAAGGCTGCAAAGAAAACGAGAGCTGGCGCAGCGGCAAAGTCAGCCTCTTCAGTCAAAGCCTCGCCAAAGGTTGGGGGCATCAAAGCTTATTTGGCTGCAGAGAAGGCTTCCCATGTCGCTCGTCAAAGGGCCGTTGAATCACAGAAGGCGGCCATGAAAGCGCAAAGGGCGGCTATTCTCGCTAGACAAATGCACCTTGCCCAACAGGCGGCGGCGGCAAGACGCGCGCGCGCGGCTGAGAAAGCGAGAAAAGAAGCGCTAAAGGCTGCAAAACGAGCAAAAGAATTGCGCAGGGTCCATCAAATTCGCACAATCCTTGAAAAGCCTGAAGAAAAAAAACGAACCAGGACATTAAAGAAGTATCTCCCCTCCTCCGGCAAGAAGTCATCTGCAAGAAAAAAAAGGTCTCTTAAACTCCTTTAATCAGCGTGCTGATCAACAATTCTGCCAGCCAAGATTCATATTGGTCTGAAGACCAGCCTCGATCGATGACGAACATTCGGTACATATCGCGTCCTGTAAGCGCCCATAGGATATCCCGCGCTTGAGAGACTGTCATTCCTTTGGCAAGAGATTTCGCTTCCGCCATCATTTTGATCGTCTCTTCTTGCCGTTGATACCTGCGCAATTCCCTCTCCTTCTCGAGCAGCTTTAATTCCGGGGCTAGAACGGATGCCCCGCGAAAAATGTCCATCAATGACTTTTCCGCATCGTAGATCTGTCGTGCGATACGGGCGGAGATCTTTAGGTGCTCTTCCGCAGATTTTTGTTGCATCGCTTGATTGACAAGGGATGCAAATTGATCGGGAGGTAGGGCCTCATCCATCAGGACTCGCAGGACTCCCCTTTTGGACTTAAAGACGGAAAAGATCGTCGATGCGGATACGTCGGCTGCATCGGCGAGCTGTTCAATGGTCACATCCTCAAATCCCTTCGACCGGAATAGGCGTTTAGCCGCATTGAGGACCCGCTTTTTGGTCTGGGCGGCCATTTCAGCTCTAGCCTCCGACCTATAAACTCTTTTTTTAATCTTTGACATATTGACTGTAGTATACTACACTCAATATCGAGTGTCAAACTAAATTCATAGGAGACAAAAATGACGAATAGCCCAGTATCGATAGCAGAAGCCTACTACAGCGCCGTCGGGAGAAAAAATCTTGCAGAGATCGAAAAGCACCTGCATCCGGACGCATGCCTTATCGGACCTCTTGCCAGCATATCCGGCAAACAAGCCGTCCTTGAAGCAACGAGGAACTTTGCAGGCATGTTTAACACGCTAACGATCAAAGCCAAATTCGGATCAGAGAACCAAGCGATGATCGTGTATGAGGTCGAAATGCCAGACCCCATCGGTACGACCCCATCGGCATCGCTGATGACCTTCCAAAATGGGATGATCACAAAAATTCAGCTCTTCTATGATGCGAGACCTTTTGTAGTGAAGAAGGAAGAAATTTTCACTTCTAAGTCATAACTGTTCGACTTTCATGGCCCTTAGAGGGTAACCCTAAGGGCAAATAAAAGACTGAGGAACAATAAAAGCTGCACCTGCTTGGCTATGATTCATTTTTAGCCTGCATTGCAAAAAACAACCGGACCATCTTTAACTCAGTCTCTTCGTTCATTAAAAAGACCATTCGATCGACAAAAATAGCCTCTGGAATATATCTTAAAGCCAATTTTTAAAACTGGTTCCACTTTCTTCACATGCTGAGAGTCGAACTTTTAAGGAGGGCTGATGGGTTCTTTTCTTCTTAAACGGTTGTTTTTGTTCATTCTTCTTATTTCTCCGTTCCAGGTCCATGCCGAAGAAAAGCCTTTCGTTATCATTATTACTGCTCAAAACAACAAGAGCGGGTGGCAGCAGAATCTCGATTCGGTCTTTAATCAACATTATCACAATTACCGGATCATCTATGTTTCTGATGGAACAACAGACGGTTCCGATGCCCTTGTAGAAGAGTATGTTCGCAAGAACCAGCAAGAGCTGCGGGTGACCCACTTTAAAAATCCTACATGCAGAGGTCAGATCGCCTGTGCATGCCAAGCCATTTTTTCCTGCAACGACCATGAGATCGTCGTTGAGCTCAATGGAAGGGACTGGTTTGCACATGAAGAAGTCCTTTCTACTCTGAATGAGATCTACGCAGATCCCAATGTATGGGTTGTCTATCCTAATGATGCAGAGAACGGCGCAAAACCGATCAGCCATCCAACAAGAGGAATCCAGGTTCCTAATGAAGCCATGCATTTAAGGTCTTTCTATGCCGGACTGTTCCAATCGATAAAAAAAGAGGACTTTTTAGTTGATGGGAAATTTTTTCCAATTAGCGATGCAAGCCCCTACCTGATTCCTATTCTAGAAATGGCTGGAGGCCATTCCAAGTCTATTCCCGATCACCTCTATGTCCGAAATGATCGCCATGAAGAAATTCACAATGAGGCAGAGGATGCAGCCAGAAATCGACTCCAAAGCATGCCCTCCTATTTCCCATTGTCCAATCTTCCTTCGTTTCCTTTAATGGAAAACACTCCGCATGGACAGATCTATGGACAGATCAAAGACATTTGCCATCCCACCTTGGATGACTATAAACTTCTACACAACTACCTATTCCACGGACCAAGGTTAAATCTAGACCGACTAGCCGACATCTATTATGGCCAAAGGACGATCCGGATCCTTGGCGATAGTCCAGACCAAATCCCCGTATCGGGCTTGGTCCATGTGAACTCGACCGGAGAAGAAAAAGAGAACTGCATCCTCCTCTTCAGCACCTATAACCGCAATTATCCCAGAGGTGTAAGGCGTCAGCTCAATTGCATCATCAACTCTGAGTTTAAAGGAGACGTCCTTTACCAGATCGGCGGATGGCCCGATGAAGAAGGAAGAGGCCTGGTCCTCTCCCATGTTCCTTATGCCTTCAAGGCTTGTTTCATCAAACAAGCGCAAAGGCTAGGATACAAGCGGATCCTTTGGATGGACAGTTCGATTGTCCCTATTGCAAACTTGAACGAGATCTTTGGAATGATCCAAAAAAAGGGCTATCTTATCATGGGAAATGAGCCATTTATCGTCGGGCCTTATACGAACCCGCAAGCTGCTGCCTTTTTTGGCCTGACTCATGCTGAAACGCATCAAATCCCTTCGATCTCCGCTGCGGTTTTCGGCCTTGACCTCTCTCAAAAAGTTGGAAGAGATCTGCTGGATCATTGGTACCGGGCGGCCCAGGATCCAGATGCTTATTTTTCTTCAAGAGCAGACCAGAACGCATTTTCTCTGCTGCTGCATGTGCATAACATCTCCGATTTTATCCCAATGCGCCGGATGCCTCACACAGAATCTAATCAACCGATCACTCCAGACTCCCTCTTCTCGCTGGACAGGATTTACATCCATTAACACTGACCTATAAAGAGCAAAATTTCATGATAAAGACATTCTTAGCTGCAATTTTCACTGCCTCGACGGCATCCTTATTGTCTCTCAATGAGCTTCCCTATGCACCAGAAAGTCTAATCTATCAGACGCCGAAGGCTGTCGAATCCTCGGTTGCAGAATTTGATAAGCTTGCAGAAAGAACCTTAAGAGACTTTGTTGCATTAAGCGCTGAAGGCAATTATGCAGAGGCCTATCAAAACTGGTCTGATTTGCAGTTCAGTTATGTCTCGTTTAATCTGCTGTTAGATAAAACAGCGGACCTTTCGTTGATCAACGAAGTGAAAACATCGACTCCTGCTCAGCAATCGATCTTGAAAAACAGGTTTAAAGCGCAGCTTGCAAACCATCCAGGCCTCCTCGATGCATTGATCAACAATGCCCAGGCTGCTGCAAATCTTACGCCCCAAGAACGCTTATTAACAGAAAATATCCTCAAAAACTATCAACAGGCCATCTCAGAAAAAACGGCGAAAATCTCTTCAGCCTTGCAAACGCTTTTCGACATGGAAAAAAAGTCCTTTGCCTATGCTCCAGGCAATGCCATCCCTGTTGAGGCAAAAAAGTTGTCCCAACTCAATGTGTTGACGGCCAATATCCTTTGTTTTCCGGGAATCCTTCCCTATATGTATGGAGGGACCTCTCCATGGAAAGATCGGATCTCCCAGATCGCCGACACCATTTTGTCTGCCAAAGCGGAAATTGTCTTTCTGCAGGAAGTATGGGACCCTGAAGCGATGAGGGCTTTGATCAAACTTTTACAAAACGAATATGCGCATTTTTTTTATAATGCCGGAGATCCTTCGGGGACCATCGATCCTGAAAAAATGGGCTATAACAGCGGTCTATTTATTGCGAGCAAACTTCCCCTGCAGTCCGTATCTTTTGAACGGTTCGTGCGGAGCCTTCCCAAAAAATCCAATCGAGGGGCATTTTTCGCCATTTGCGAAGCGGGAAAACAGCGCATTGCTTTCATCAACACCCATCTTCAGCATGGAAACTTGCCAGAATTTCGCGTGGTGCGCAAAGAACAGCTGGACTACTGCCATCGCCTACTCATGCAAGCAAGACCAAATAGCAATTGGGGATTCCTTGCAGGAGACCTGAATATTAATGCCCTTGATTCCAATTTTCAAGAAAGCGGCCTTTCTGAACTCTTTGAGATCCCATATGCTATCGACCGCTTTGAAAAGAAAATGGAAAAAGCGACATGCACAGATTACTTCAATGACCTTGTCATGACCCCTTTCGATCGCCGCAAGCAAGTTGTCCCCACATACGAACTCCTCGATTATTGCATCACTCCAAAAGGGTTCTCCATGCCTGCAAAGCCTGTCCAAAAGCTGATCAAGCTCTTTTCCGTAGATGCCCCAATGAAGGCCCTTTCCGATCATAACGCCCTTCTCACAACATGGACGTTATCTCCTTAATAGTTCACCCAAAAGTGTGATTTCCGCAACGCGGAAATCACACCATTAAAATCACCGTAGCGCAAAATATCCGGGTTATTTATATAACGACATTGGACAACCTTGAAGTGTAATCGAATGATTTTGCTCTCTTGTTTAGTTCTATCAGTCGCTCACTCTACCCTCACAGCATCTCCGGCCATTTCATCGAATGAGCAATTTGCTGTTTCAAATCCAAAGAAAGCCAATCAAACGATTGAGCCTGTCATTAATTCGATCATTAATTCAAGCCTCTATTTTGGAGCAGGCGCTCTGTTCAGTTCAGCGACAATCCTTTCTGGAATTGGCTGGGGAACATTGTATCTTACCCCATGGTCATCAACGATCGCTAATGAATGTCTGATTGCAAGCCAAGTGTTTGGCCTCGGAGCGCTGCATGCTTTAGGACAAGGCTTCAAGTTAACGCCTCTTTTATCTAATTTTTTTCAACATCTCCCCTCTTCTTACTCTTCATGGGACCTCAACAATCAACTTCTCTCCGAAATTCCTGCTACGGCAAAGAATGATAAAGAACTCATCCAATTCCTGCAGAGGCGCTGGCTTGCCAAGATCACAGGCACCTATCCCTTTCTTGTGGACTGGATGTGCCCTTCATTTGGCATCTCTTATCAAGTCCACCGAGAAACCACGAATTCCTACACAAGAGATCCTGCGAACAAATTTTCCGATACCTACAGAAACCGGCTGGAAGATTGGAAACAATGCCTTCCGCACCCTCTATCGTACCCACTTGTCCTGACCCGTCCTGCAAGCATTCAAGAGTACCTTCCATCCTCGATTGTCATTCCAGAAGGAGAAACGATAGAGGCATCCGCCGCTAAAATTGCACAGAGCGCCGATTCTTCCAACTCTCTATTAATTGTCGATCTGACATCTGTCCTACCCGACCAATCGACCAATCGAGAGCTGTGGTTGGAAAGCTGGCTATCTTACGAAAAAGAGTTTCTTGCATGCTGCAATGAAAAAAAGGCCGATCTTAGCCAAGTCCTATGCGTCCATCGGGTCAAGCACAGGGATATTGCCGGCATGCGGATCCTTCCTCTCTCCTCCATTCCTGCAGAACATACGGAAAAACTGTTCCAGTCTTTGATGGAATGGATCGGAAAGTTCGGGCTGTCGGCAACACGGGTTGAACTAGACCGGCTGCACCTTCCTTCCGATCCAGTTCTAGCAGAAAAGAGCGAACAGGTTTTTTTTCCTAAAAATATTCCTGCTCCTTCAAAGAAGCAATGGGTTTCGCTTATCGACTCTATTGATCTCAACTGGAAGTCCTCTCACCCGCAAAAGACCCAAATGCTCAAAGGAACAATCAAAGCCATCAAAGATCTTTGCTTGGCCGTCCCTCAGAGGAAATGGGAAGAGATCGCCAAATCGCCGACACGCTCTTGCATCGTCAACCTTTGCTTTAGGAAGATCAAGGAGAACCTAGACCTGCTTCTTAGGGAAGCCGATCAGATCTCGTTCCATGAGGTAGCGACCCATCTGGAACAGCTCCATTACGACCTTTCATCCTTGCTCGAAATCTTCACTCCTTTTTCAAAACAGGATTTTTGCGAGGCCTACAGGAACCACCTTACGAGCATCCCGAAAGAGCTGCAGCCGCTGACAGGATATGCGATCCACGCCTCTGCAATGGCAAGCCTTGGAGGAATCTTTAAAGCTGTTCAAAAAATGGTGGGAAGGCCGATTAGGATCCTATTTGGAGAAAACACCTATTTTGAATGCATTAGGGCGGTTGAGCTCGTTACGAAGGCCACACAGATCCCAGATGCCTCAGAACAAGATTGGAATGAGGTCGACTTGATCATGGCCCAATTCAGTCCGACTGTGAAAAGGATCAATTCCAAAGTCACGGAATACCAAGTTACTCAATACCATGCGGAAAAGGTTGCCGACTATCTCCATACTGCATTGAAAGGGAGGGAAGGGAGGCCTTTATGCTTGGCTTTGGACTGCACGCTGGACTACAGCAATTCGCCGAGGGTTGAAAAGCTCCTTTCTGAATTCAGCAGCGAGATTGAGAGGGGCGATCTGAATATCATATGCTATCGGAGCGGGCTGAAGGTTGATCTGTTCGGGATAGACAACTACTGCGGAGCACCCTTCACACTGACCCATAACGCAGATGAAAAA
>JAFEGU010000402.1 GCA_018239725.1 Verrucomicrobiota bacterium
CAGCCGCAAAGGGATGTATCCTTGCACAATCACATCTTCCTCATTGAAATAGAGGTCGCCTGTGATCGCGTTGACGCAGCCTGCAACAAGTGCGGAGGGCTCTCCTTCCGTAACGGCAAGTTGGTAGGGGTCTTTGGGATCGGCAAACAAGGGAAGAATGATTAGGGAGAAGAATATGAGGAGAAAACGCATCGGATGGTCCCTGATAAAGGCTAGGAACCAATAAAAAATACAGCTCGATTTTTAATAAGGCTAGAAAAAAAATTACAGAGATTTGCTGCTCTGAGCTTGTTTCCAGAGCTTCTTCAACATGAACCTCCAGCGTGCAATAGGAAGAGATTCTTTGCATTCCGTGAAATAGATGGCAGCCATAAATAGAGCGGAAAGGAAAAGGACAACGCTTCCGTAGGTCAGGGATTTGGAGCGGATGACAAAATCGATAAGGGCTGGCGGATGGGAGGTAATCGTAAGAGCGAATGATGTCCAATGCTCATTGATCGCAAAAAGGAATTGGCCAAGGGGAGGAATAGGAAAGGCGAACAGTAATGCTGCGCACAGCAAAAGCAACGAGATGCTGACCCAGAACGGAAAGAAGAGGTTATAGACTAGGCTTAAAAGAGGAAACCTGTGGAAGAGAAACAGAAGGACGGGCAAGCAGGCGAGGTGCACGGCGATATTGACGGCCAGTGCATTTCGGATGAATGCAGCGATCACATAGCCCCACTGGTCCAGATGGGGCATCGACTTGGCGGTAGAAAAGGTGCGTGAGGGAAGCAGCAGCTTGCAGATCGGCTGCATCAGCGGATAGAGCAGTAGGATCGATAATGTGCACAAGAAGCTTAAGATAAATCCCAAGTGGGAAATAACAGCAGGTTCGATTAAGACTTCGAAACAGAGTCCCAGTCCTAATGCGTTGAGGGCGCTGATGCGCAAGTTAAATAATTTTCCGACGAGGAAAGCGCTCATCGCTATCCATGCCCGTTGGACGGAAGGGGAGTCTCCCAGGAATAGGTAGTAGGCGGAAAGCAAGAGGATCAGCAAGCTAGAGGAGATCCTTGGAGAGAGGAAAAGGTTAAAGAGGATGCTTAAGAAAAGAACGATGAGGGCAAAATGAAAACCGGAGATCGCCAGGATATGTTGGATGCCAAGCCGGCTGAATTCCATCGACAATGTCCTTTCATCAACATCTCCTGTTGCAAGTGCATTTAGGAAGGTGGAAGCGGAGCGATCTTTAATGTGTTCCTTAAGGTAGTCATGGACTGCGAGTTTCGCCTTGTAACGGATCTCCGCTAAGCTAGATGTGGAGGGGATTGGAGTCCATGGCCGATTTTTTTTCGGCTTGAAGACGAATTGACGAGGTCCTTTTTGTACGAGGGTGCCGTTTATCTCATAATCGCAATTGGCTTTAGGCCGGTTTGTGGAGAATGGCAGGTAGATTTGACAGGGGATAGGCGTGAAGAGGTTTTTATCCTGAGAGTGAAAACCGTGGAGCTTGCCTTTATAGGCTAAAGAGCGGTGGAAAGGGGACTGATAATTTTTAATAGAGGAAATGGTAAAACGGGCGTTTCCTTCCATTTTGGGATGGTTGAGCTGGATGAGAGGGGCGCGATAGCAAGCGGATCCCCAACCTAAGGCAAAGACCAAAAGAAAGAAGACCATTTTTTTCCATTGTCGCGGCTGTTTTGCAAAGGGGATGAGCAAAACAAAGAAAGTAAAAAGCTCAATAGGATCGCAATGGAAGGAAAATGCTGTTCCCAAAAGCAGGATAATTCCAAGGAGCAGGGCAGGATGCTTTTCCCAAAAACAAAGGAAAGGTGAAGGGACCACCATGGTCATTTTGCTTTAGGGATCTCTTGATCGATCGGCTTGTTGATCAATCGGACTCCCCTTTGGCCGAAGAGCGTTGCAGCGAGCCATTCCAATGCAACGGCAAGGCGATTGCGAAAACCGATCAGGTACAAGATATGGATAAGAGCCCACATTCCCCAAGCAACGATTCCGGTGAATTGGAGTTTGCCGACCATAGCGATCGCTTTTGCTTTCCCGATGGTTGCCATGCTTCCCTTATCGAAGTAGGAAAACGGCTTGCGCTGTTCTTTGGGGGTAAAGTTTTTCAAGATGCTGGCGATATAGCGTCCTTCCTGGATCGCTGCTGGCGCAATCGCCGGAAGCGGTTTGCCCTCTTTGGAGATGACGCAAGCGGCATCGCCGATGACGAAGACGTTGGGATGCTCAGGAATGGACAGGTCTGGTCCTACCATCACCCTTCCTTGCCTGTCCAACGGAACGTTGAGGGTCTTAAGTAGGGGAGAGGCTTGGTTCCCGGCGGCCCAAATAATGTTTTTCGATTCCAAGAACAGGTCTTCCACCTGCACTCCATTTTCATTGATGTTCGTGACCTTCTTTCCTGTGATCACTGTGACGCCAAGGCTTTCCAAGTCGAGCCTTGCCCGCTTGGACAGGCGCTCGGGATAGCTTGGCAGGATATTTGGAAAGGCTTCGACGAGATAGACATTCGACTTTTCAGGTTTGATCCTGCGGAAATTTTTAAATAGGGTTTTGTGGGCGATCTCAGCGATCGCGCCGGCCATTTCGACGCCTGTCGGTCCGCCGCCGATCAAAACGAAATTCAAATATTTTGCAGCTTCAGAGATGCTGTCGAGCCTTTCCGCTTTTTCAAACGAGATCAAGATCTGCTCGCGGATTTTGACAGCGTCGCTGATTGTTTTTAGCCCAGGAGCAAATGGCTCCCATCGATCATTGCCAAAATAGGAGTGGCGGGCGCCAGTGGCAATGACTAGATAGTCAAATCCGTACAGGTCGCCATTGGCGATTTCAACTTGTTTTTTTGAGAGGTCGACATTGATGACTTCGCCCATGATGACGGAGGTGTTGGTCTGGTTCCGGAGGATTTCGCGCAATGGGGTTGCAATTTCACCCGGGGAGATAGCTGCAGTAGCGACCTCGTAGAGGAGAGGCTGAAACAAATGGTAGTTTGTTTTATCGATGATGAGGATTTCAGCTTTTGCCTTTTTTAAGGCGCGCGCGACGTTAAGCCCAGCAAAGCCGCCGCCGATGATTAGTATTTTTGGGAATGCCATAGCCACTCGATACAATTCTGTTATTCTTACATCGAACGGCAATCGGGATTATTTTTCAACTAATTTAGACCTTGACTTTGCCGATCATTCAGGTGATTCCTCTATGATAGTGCGCGTGGGTAAAAAGTTTAATCCTCCCAGTGTCGTCAGCCGCTGAATTTGAGACCCGCCTGCATCGCTTAAGCTTTTTCAAGTTGAGCTGTTTCGGCGCCGATAAATCTGGCTCAAATTCAGGGCGCCTTCTTGGCATCATTTTAACTTTGTAGCCGCGCGCAGCAAAGCAACAGCTCCAAATCGCTCCGCTTTTTAGAAAGCCGGTTTTGGTATGCTTGCTTTTTTCTTTCAAAAAAGAGAAGATCCTCTTAAAATTGTGCCTTGCTTTTTTTAGAGATCTTGTTTTAACCAAGGTTTCATCGATTTTCGGAAAGTTTTTTTGCCGATAGTCGATCCTTAATTGGGGAGTCGATAGCGATATTCATGAATTCTCACGTGCGGCGATTTTATCGTAAGTTTATCGATGAAGATGCACCGATCAGGTTATATCATGAAGTGATTGCCCTTCATGAGGCGCCCCGATTCTCGTGGGAGGAGATCTCCTCTAAGGTTCCCTCGTTGCCAAAGGGCTGGTATGAGCTGGCCTACCTCCAGAAGCAAGACAGGATCGAATTCACAAGAGATTTTTGGCTGTCGACGGTCCCGTTCGAGCCTCGGTTTCATGAGTTTTTCAATCAATTCTTTAGCAAGCTGGACGACGTAGGGGTATATGTCACACAACTGAGATTTGACAGCCCTTTTGAATGTGAAATTGTGTATAGCTTGCGCGACGGTTCCTGCTTTTTCCACGGATCTCCTCCTTGCTCTGATGAAGAGATTGCCAAGTTAAAACAGGACTTCGAAGGACTGATACCTGAAGATTTTTGCGCTTTTCTCAAGATCCATGACGGGTTCAGCAAGCACACCGACACAGGCCTTGTTAAAACTAAATTTTTAAAATCTCTTTACGACCAGCTGATTGTGGAACTGCGCGAAGATAGACAGGATATTGTCTGCAAAGGAAAGATTGTTGATCCTAAGAGCTTAATCCCGTTCTACGAATCGTTTGGACAACCAAGCTATCAATGTTTCTTTTCGGAATGGCATCCCGGAAAAGAGGTTGGCAATGTCTATTATTCGACATTGGAGAAAGTGATCTCAGATCATACCGACCAGAGTGCGTCGATGGAAAACCTAGCCTTTCCCTCTTTTTTGGATTGGCTGGTTTTCTACTTGGAAAGCATCGAGTTTTAATCTTGAGGGTGGATGTATTTAGTTCAAGACCTTTTTGATAAATATGGAGAACATCTCGGCCTTCAACTGATTGCTGGCAAAGCAGGAATGAAGCGAACGATCAAGCTTCCTGAGGTCCACCGTCCAGGATTGAGCTTGTCGGGCTATTTGAAGAACTATGTGAGCCAGCGCCTTTTAGTCTTTGGCAATGTCGAAACTCTTTACCTTAAAGACATCGATAAAACAGTGCGGATGGAACGGTTAAGGGGGATTTTGGCGAAAGAGACCCCTGCGGTCATTGTTGCAGGACGCTATCAGCCGGTAAAAGAGCTCGTTAATTTTTGCGAAGAGGATGGGATCCCCTTGTTTCGAGCGAGCATGACTACGATGAACCTTGTCAGCAAAATGACCATGCTCTTAAACGAGGAGTTCTCGCCGACGATGACTTGCCATGGCACCCTTGTCGAGGCTTTTGGTGTCGGGGTTCTTATTCAAGGAGATTCGTCTGTCGGAAAAAGCGAGGCGGCCTTAGGATTGATCGAGAGAGGGCATCGTCTCATTTCAGATGATGTTGTCCGTATTAAGTTAAGGGAGGGAACCTACCTTGAGGGATCTGGGCCGGAGCTGACACGCCATTTGATGGAGATTCGAGGGATCGGGATCATCAATGTCGGCCACTTGTACGGCGCTGTTTGCGTGCGGGATGAAAAGACCGTTGACATTGTCGTAAAATTAGAGGATTGGGACGACCGGAGATTTTATGATCGGATCGGGCTCGATGAAAAATATTGCGACATTTTGGGAATAAAAATTCCTTATCACATCCTTCCTGTTAAACCAGGCAGAGATGTTGTTTTGTTATTGGAAACAATCGTCCTCAACCATCGATTGAAGGAGATGGGCTATAACTCGGCAAAGGAGTTCAATACGAAATTGCTTGAGACGATAGCTAAAAAGCAAAATCAAGGAAAACAGATCAGTGAAACTCTCAAAGAAAGTCAAAGTTAAAAATGCTTTAGGACTCCATGCCCGTCCTGCGACGGCCATTGCTAAGTTGCTGCAAGGGACCTCTGCATCTGTCTCTTTTACCTATCGGAGAGAAACGGTTAATGCGCGGAGTATCATGAGCGTTTTAATGTTGGCCGCAACGAAAAATTCCCAGATCACGATCGAGGTTGAAGGGAGAGATGCAGAAGAGATCATGAGGCGCCTTGTTGATGCCTTCGATAAAAAGTTTGGGGAATAACATCATGAAAGAGCAGCCCAAGGAGTATCGGTTTAAAGGCTTTCCCGTCAGCGAAGGGATAGCCATAGGTACCCCCTTTTTTTTGAACCAGGAAGAGGATCAAATTCCTGAATTTCCCATTACAATTGGCGAAGTGGACGATGAGATCGCACGTTATCGGAAAGCACTATTCTCCAGCAGGGAAGATTTAAAGCGTCTGCAATCGGATCTTGTCTACGAAGGTTCAACGGATGTCATCACGATCATCGATGCCCATATCCAGATGCTCGAAGATCCGATGATGACGACGCAAATGGAAGAGAAGATCCGGCAGATGCAGCAAAACACGGAATCGGTCTTTCAATCGGTGATGAGCGACTACGAGACCCGCTTTTCCCGTTCGAGCGATGCTTTTTTTCAGCAAAGGTTGATCGATGTGATGGACCTTGCTAAGAGGGTATTGGGACATCTATGCCCTAATGACAAAGTATCGATTGCCGACGTTCCCTTTAATTCCGTGGTGTTTGCCCATGAGCTGATCCCTTCCTATTCTGCTGCTGCCCATGTATCCCGCGTCAGCGCTTTTGTCACACACGGCGGCGGAGGCAATTCCCATGCGGCCCTCATTGCCAGGGCCAAAGGCATTCCTTATGTCTCTTGCGTCGACATTGCCGCCATTCGTCAAATCCACTGCAGCAGCGTCATTGTCGATGGTCAGACAGGCGATGTCATTGTTAATCCTGGGCGAGAAACTCTGGCAAAGTACCAGCAACGCAAAACTTCGATAAAAACCAGTTTGCAAATCCTGCAGAAAGAATTGCAGTACGATGCTGAGACTATCGATGGTTTTCCTGTACGAGTCTACGCGAATATTGGACATCTTAATGATTTGGACTCCCTTTCTCAGGCTGGTGCAGATGGGATTGGCCTTTTCCGGACGGAATATCTCTTTTTCCAAGCCGAATCTCATCTTTTGTCGGAAGAACTACAGCTTCAAGCTTATCTTGAACTTTTACATAAGGCAAACGGCGCACCTGTCGTCATCCGCGTATTTGATGTTGGCGGTGATAAAACTCCCGATTTCTACATAGCGAACTGCAAAGATGACATCGCAGCGCTTGGGAGCAGAGGGATCCGTTATTTGCTTTGCCATCCGGATATCTTTAAGATCCAGCTGCGGGCTCTTCTTCGAGCGGCTTTCCATGGCGATGTTAGAATTTTACTACCCCTCATCTCGGATATCTGCGAACTGATCCAAGTGCGGCAACTGATTTCCGAAGTATCGGATGAGCTAAGAAGCAAAGGGGTGTCTTTTAAGGAAGTTGTTCCTTTAGGTTGTATGATCGAGGTTCCTTCCGCAGTCCTTATCTGCGATGTGCTTGCAAAGCATTGCGATTTCTTTTCGATCGGGACAAACGACCTCGTCCAGTACACACTCGGAATCGATCGGACCAACCCGATGATGAGCGATTCTTATTATCCGGCCCATCCCAGTGTTGTCCGGATGATCAAAATGGTCGTGACCGAGGCCCGCCGGCTCAATCGGCCTGTATCGATTTGCGGTGAGATCGCTTCGAACCCTTTGTTCATCCCCCTCCTGCTCGGTCTGGGCGTAAGTGATTTTTCCTGCTCTCCCCGTTATATCCCTCAGGTCAAAAAAGCGATCCGGCAATATTCTCTCTTAAGCGCTTACGACTTAGCGCAAAGGGTACTGCAACTCAGCTCTTCTGTTGAAGTATCCCACGTCCTATTGGAACAGAGCGCCTTAAGCAAAAAGGCTTAATTCTCCTGTAATACTACAAAATTGTGAAGATTCGTTTTGCCTATTTCGGCTCCCAGAGAAGAAAAGCTGGTTTGGCCTTGGAAGCGAGTATTCTCAGTACGTCCCAGTCTTGCTAAATTTCCATTTATATCTCCTTTTTGCTGCACGATGAATGCCTAAATCAATGTAAGTGCTTAATAATAAGCAATCTGTATTAATTTCGGCTTGTTTGCAGAAGGTTGGTTATTATCTGAATGCAAATTGTCAATTATTAATTCTTTTAGTTCTGATTTATATTTATTTTTAATTAATTTATTTTAATAAAACTATTGTGTGTTATAATTAATTCGATTTATGAAAATGGGGTAATAAAAATGTCTACTTTATTGGAAACTAATTATTTGGCGGGTACAGCAGATAATATCGCTTTTCAAGCAGAAGGGGCTCTGCAGGTTAGAAATGATAACGTCCGAGTGATCGACGGCTTAAAGGCTGAATTTGGTGCAGCAGTTGCTAGGCAAGTTTGGGAAAGGATAGCTCCAAATTTTAGAGAGTTGTTCGAAAGCGGAGAAAAGTCTTTAGCTCCTTTCGAAGAACAACTCAAAGCCCAAGGCCACGGCATTCTCTGTGATCAGGTCAAGGAAAGACATGTTGATTTGATCCAACAATCTACTTTATCGATCGATACAATCAATGAATGGCTTCAGCATTCTGATAACAATACGCTTGTTTCCTATGCTCAACAGGCGCAAGTTTTTTCTCAGGCTTTACAGATTGTTGCAGAGGAAGCACGAGTCAGAATAGAGCAAGAGATGAGCACGGCAAAAGAAAACACCCGTGTGCTTAATCTCCTTAAGGATGCTTATTCCAGTGAGATAGTCGTTCAGGTTTACCAACTCATCCCTGAAACAAAACGGGAAGAACTTGAAACAGGGAAGATCAGCATCAAACCCTACCTGTCTTCTATCCATGCAAAATGTACTGAACTCTATCAGCAAACATCGACGGTCGGTGTATTGCCAGAAGGGGAAGAACTTCGCGCATTTTTGAGAACAGCCAAGGTCGAGAGATTTGCTGGAGGATATAACGGAGCATTCTTCATTACAGGCATTCATAATCAACAACCTTTTACAATTGTAGTCAAAGCTCCCGATAAGCCTGCGCAAGAGTTGTTTGCAAATACACTCTATCCGCAACTTCACATTCCAACTCCAGTAACGCAATTAATGGGCATAAAACGTGATAAAGAGACTGCGGTTGCTCTTAAAAAGGTCTTGGAGGAATCAACGTTGTTTAAAGAGAAGTATCCAAAAAAATGCCCTACGTCGTTCTTGGTGATGAGTTGTGTTCCCGGATGCACTTTGGAAAAGTGGAAAGCTGCAGATATTTTGGATCAGCAGAAAGAAGAGCCCTATGATGCGATCTACGACAAAGTCTTGTTCGATATTGGACAAATTGCAGGAACAGATTTTCTCCTATATTACCGGGATCGATTGCCGACGATCGGAATGGGAAACTTAGCCAATTTAATGATCCTAAAAGATGAACAGGAAAAATGTATCGGTGCTGTAGCAATCGACCAGGTTGCTTATTTGACGCAAGATTTTCAACAAAAAGACATCATGGGGACTAATCCATTTGAGCGCATTGAAGAGATTGTGACTGCAATGATGCAAGATCCTTCGGCGATATCAAAAGAAGCCCAAGCTATTTTTGACAGCGCGCTGCCTGACGATGTCAAACAGCATTTGGATGAGCAAAGGGCTTTGGCTGCAATCCAAAAAGGGATCATTGCAGGACTGTCTAAAGTGTCCTTGCTAGGCTCCCCTGAGCTACTTTCCGAGCTGCATCAATCGCTACCGAAACCTGCCAACAGCCGTGATGGCGTTGATTTGGGAGCGCACCAAATGATGCACGCAAAAATCCAAGGATGCGTTTTGAATAAATAGAACCAGGCTTTCTAATTCTTCAGCTCAATAATAATCCTGCTATTTGAGGATTCATATAAAACCTGCTTTAAAAGCAGGTTTTTTTATTTTACGGACCCTCTCTTGTTGTAACGTGTTCTTTTTTAATTGTTTAAGTTGTAATTTTGTTGTGTTTTTGTTGCTCGTTTTTTGATATGATCTTTCTCTATTCAATATGCTTACTATCTTTAGTAAGACAATATTTTGGGGGATATGATGTCGACGCATTCTATGGGATTATCGTTCTTAAAGGAACTTCCTTCGGTCCATTCAGTAATCGCCGAATGGGGGTGTCTTAGTTATGACAGCAAGGTCCATGGAAATAAGATATTAGGCGGAGCGCTTCAGTCGACTTGTCCCGAAATGTATTCGTATGTCAAGTCGTGGACGCAGCTTTCCGGTCAAGACCGAACAGAGCTTTTTCTTGTTCAAAAGAAGGCGCTTGCTGTTCTTGCTGCTTTGAAGGAAGATCCTCAAGTGATGTTCCAGTTCCCCGAAAGGCTGAATAATCAACTAAGGACCGTTGAATTTCTTAGCAAGATGTCGCTTGAGTATGGGCAGAATCTGACCCATGCAGCGTATTTGCGCATAAAGGATGAGATCCGTTCCTCGTTGGATTCAGGAGAAGCTGTCCTTAACGAGGATCAAGAAGCTAGGTTCAATCAGAAACTGGCCGAAGCTCAGCAGAACAAAGTTGAACAGCAGTTCGAATTTGAGCTGCCCAAGCCTCCTGCACTGGACAAACTTCCCAGCGCCGAGGAGCGGATCCCATATTGGCAAAACTTATCTTCTGCGATTACACGGTCTAGAGAGGGACATATCGGTGTCTTTTACGTACATAATCCTGCATTCTCTAAAGACCTTGTCGTTAAAGCCCCGTTGAGGCCAGCCCAAGAGTGCTTTGCAGCGCGGCTTTTTCAGGAAATCGGGTTCTTAGTCCCTGACACTCAAGTCGTCGACCGGCAATCTCCGGAAGGTCAATTGATCGAAGGGGCATTAAATAAATCTCCCGACTATCAAACCCATTGCAAAAGGGTTGCGTTTAGCCGTTATCTAGTGATGAACCGGGTATATGGATGTGCAATTGAAGAGATCGACCAGCCCATTGCCAAGGCTGCATTTACAAACGATCGGATCAGCCTCGTTTCTTTGCTTAAGCAAATGGGAACTGTCGCTGCTGTCGATGTCTTCATGCACTATCAGGACCGTCTTCCGCATATTGGGTATTCCAATTGGGGGAACCTGATGTGCATCGAGCATGAAAAACGTTTGGCGTTTGCCGTTGCGATCGATCAAAGCGTCGATCTGTCGAAACCGACTGCATTCGAAATGGATAAAATGGGACGGATCGTAGAAATCACTCAAGATGTGTTAACTCATCCAGAGCAAGTATCGGAAGCTGCAAAAGCGATCTGGGATCAAATGCCTGAGCCGATCAAGGAGATGATGTCTCCAGAAGAAGGAGAGTCTGCTATTCAAGAGGGTCTTGTTTCAGGATTTCAGACAATTGCATCCCGCTTGAACCCTGAGACGCTTAACAGATTTGATGGTGAACTAAGAGCGTTGTATACAAAAACGGATTTTGTCAAAGTCGATGATTTGATCCGTGCGCATCAAATCATCGCTTCGAAATGCCCTGTTAAAGATTAAATGGCAACGACATCCCGCCTGGGAGTTGAAATCCGTCTGGCGATTCGTCTGCAAGTTTCTGATAAGCGTCTTCGCAGGCTGCCTTGATCAGATCTTGCAGGCCCTCTAGGTCGCTCGGATCGACGCAATCGGGCTTGATCACGATGCTTTGCATCTCTTTATCGCCGTTTAGCGTCACAGTGACAAGGCCATTCCCACTTGTGCCGACGACCGATTTATTCTTCATTTCACTGCGCATCATTTCAAGCTGCTGCTCCATGAGCTTGGCTTGTTTTTTCATCTTGGAAAATCCACTTCCCATATTATTCTCCTTTATTTAATTACGCCTTCAAGCTCAACAGAGGCAAAGCGGATGAGGGTCTCGTAGCGGCTCTGCGCATTGTGAGAGGCCGCTTTATCCTGAGGCTTGCTGGTTGATCCTTTTTCCGTTTCGTCCGTTGTTTGCGCGCGGTCCAGTAGGTTTTGCGCATCTTGACGGACTTTAATTTGTTCTTTTTTTTCTGCTTTCGCTGATTGAGAAAGGGTTTTCTCAGCAGGCGCAGGTCTGTCTTGATTTTCCTCCACTTCGGCCGCACTAGCATTCGGGGAGGCTTCCTGTGCACGGTCCAATTGACTCTTCACTTTGTTAAGGAGCATCTCTTCGATGGAAGGTGCAAGGTTTGTTCGCCCATCTGCAAGCGGCGGAGTTTCTTTTTTAGGAGGCGCCGCTGCCGGTTCCATTGCTTGAGAGGTAGTTGCAAAACTCATTTTTTCCGGGGTAAGCAGTTTTGCGACAGCTTCTTGAGGTTGTTTCGGTTCGTACGGAGCAGGATCTGCGGGCGCTTGTGTTGGAGGCGTTTCGACATGATCGGTCGAAGAGACGTGTTGCTTGGCAGGAGCAGCCGGCGGCATTGCTTGGGACTGTTTCAGTTCGTTCTTTTGCACAGGCGCTGCAGACGAAACAGGCTGCTGTGCAGGAGGTTGGTTAGGTGAAAAGGAACCTTGTCCCATCTGGGCTTGGATTTCAGAGAGCTGTTTGACCAGCGCTCCGAACGTTACTCGGTGCTTTGATCGGATAAGATGCAATAGGATCATTTCTAAGCCGATCCGTTTAAAAGGGCTCTTGGAGATCTGCTGCTGCCATTGGATCAGATAATCGAGGATGTAGAGGCACTGTTCTTCTGAATAGAAGGCTGCTGCCTGTGTGTAGTGCTCTTGGTGCGCCGAGTTAAGAAAGAAGCAGGGTTTATGGAACTTGATCTGCAGCAGGGTCCGGAAATGCTCGAGCAGATGATCGAGAAAATAAGAGAGGTCTTTTCCCGAAGAGAAGAGGGTCTGCGAGAGATCGAAAGCAAAGCTGCACTGGTGTTCAGCAATCGCCTTGTCGAGCGCAAAGAAGCTCTCTTTGGGCATGAGGCCTAATGTGTTCGAGACCCCTTCAGCGCTGATCGGCTGCTCGGCGTAGCAGATCACTTGGTCCATCAGAGACTCTGCATCGCGCAGCGACCCTTCCGAAAGGTGGGCGATCAGCGAGAGCGCTTCTTCATGGCACTGTACTCCGAGGTCTTTTGCAATGTAGGCAAGTTTTTCCACCATTGCGCCCTGCGCGATCCGGTTAAGATCGAACCGCTGGCATCGGCTAATGATGGTCGGAAGGACTTTATGCGGCTCCGTTGTGGCGAAGAAAAATTTAACGTTCGATGGAGGCTCTTCCAATGTTTTGAGCAAAGCGTTGAACGCTTCTTTTGTCAGCATATGGACTTCGTCGATGATGTAGATCTTAAATTTTCCTGATGCAGGAGCGTATCCGATCGTCTCATTGATCTGCCGGATGTCATCGATGCCGCGGTTGGAGGCTCCGTCGATTTCCAATACATCGAGCGACCTGCCCGACATGATCTCGGTGCAAGAAGGACACGTATTGCAAGGCTCTAGGTCTGGTGTCAGGCTTTGGCAGTTTAGGGCCTTGGCAAAGACGCGGGCCAGGGTCGTTTTTCCTGTCCCACGGCAGCCGCAGAACAGGTAGGCATGCGCCAACCGGTTAAAGCGGAGGGCGTTTTTTAATGTCGTGACGATCGCTTCTTGTCCGACGACTGTTTCGAATGTTTGCGGACGGAACTTGCGAGGAATGACTTGATAGGTCTGTGATTGCGTCTGCACAACTGCCTCAGGGTTTAAGATCCATTTGCTCGATATTCCACTTTTTTGGGGCCATTTGAGAATTTAATGACTGTATCATATTTATCCTTCTCGACACCCATAGCTAGCCACTATGGGACTCCTCGTTCAGATCGCTTCCGCTTTGATCTGATCTTGTCAAAAATTCTCCTCTGGACCCAAAAAAGTGGAACATCGAGTTTCACATATTATAAAAGAAAACTAGATATATGCCCAACCATTAACCTGCGTTTCAAAAATTGGTTTTCTGCATTAAAAAATATAGAACAGGATAGCAGGATGGACAGACCTTAGTATCGTTCGAGCTCCGCACAAACCCATCCACCCTTTTACTTTTTGACTTTGCAGTGATCTTCGTCAAGAGAAGATGATGTGAAATTAATTTTTACAATTAATGAGCCTATGGCTATGGTGAATGGTAAGAAATAATTTTAAGCTGAGTAAATGAAAGATTTCTCGACAGCAATTGCAGTAGATTTGATATCATGTTTGCAACTTTTAGCAATCTCTGATGGATATTTTGCCTTTGTGCATAGGGCTTCATCCAAAGGTTTTTTGTGCAGCGTAGTCAATTAGAAGAAGAAGCGGAAGCTTCTCGACAGGTCAAATGGTACCGACTGCTTGGCAAAGATCAGTCAGGCAAACGGTGGGCGTTGCTCTTAACGTTTATCATATCGCTCACCATCTTTTTGCATTTCCGTGAAGTGCAAATGGAGTTTTTAGAGCTTGGCGCGCAATCGCCGAGATATGTCATTGCACAAGTCGACTTCAATTTTCCAGATGAAGAGGCCACCCACATCCTACGCCAGGAATCGGTCCGCGATATCGGCACTATCTATAAAGTCGAGGAGAAACAGGTCCATCAGTTTCGACAGGACCTAGAGCTTTCTTTGATCGAACACCAGGAGTGGCGCAAAGAACTGCCTACTTGCACGTTTGAAGAGCTATATCAAACGATGGGCAAGATTGAGGAGCAGATGCTCCAGACCCGCTTTTCCGATGAACGGACGCTAAAGAAACTGGAGGGGCTAAACATTCCTGGGGAACAGTTTTATTTATTGCAGGTCCCGTCGTCAGAACTTTCTCCGTATTCTTTGCCTTCTTCCTTTTGGACAAATTTAGAAAAGAGGATCGCAGAGGATAAGAAATTCCATGTTGGAACAGTCTCTTATTTGATCCATTCTTTCTCTGCTCAGTTATGGAACATGCAAGAAGATTTTGGCCTTGAGCGCGAAGTGCGCAGCAGTGTTCAAGAAAGGGTTCCCCAAAAGTATACGCATGTCGAAGCTGGAAGCCAATTGGTTCAAAAAGGGGAGAACGTCACCCCTCGCCATATTTCTATGGTACAGGCGATGAAGAAAGCTGCAACCCGTTTAAGGAACCTCTGGACTCCTCAGACGTTGCTGGGCAGCGCTTTAATGGCTGTGATCCTGACTGTGGTATCACTCTATTTTTTGAGAATGTTCCAACGCGAGCTGCTCCTCTCTTTGCGCAAAATCACTTTGCTCGTCACAATTATTTTGATCTCGTTCCTGTTGGCAAAAGGAGCTGAGCATCTTTTGCTCTATCATGGCTACAACCTGATCGAAGTGGCGCGATTTCCTTTGTTAGTGCCTTTTGCAGCCTTGATGGTCTGCGTCTTAGTCGGTGCAGAGATCGCCTTGTTTACTTCCTTTTTCTTGATCGTCGTTTTCGGTTCCTCTTTAAGCATCGAGCACGATTTTTCTCTTGCGATCAATTTTTTTGCTGCTTTGGCAACGATTTTGTTTGCGAAAAAGCTGCATCGCAGAAAAGAGGTTTTTGCTGTCTGCGGCAAGGTGTGGCTTTCCCTCATCCCTCTTCTTTGCGCTGTCAACCTCATTGAAAATACCTTCTGGAATATCAACATCATCGTTGACCTGATGAGCAGTTTTCTCTATATGACAGTAACGGCGGTTATTGTGGTCGGCCTCCTCCCGATCTTGGAGTCGCTGTTCCATGTAATGACCGATATGACGCTCATGGAATACATGGACCCCAATAATGAACTTCTGAGAAGGCTCAGCTTGGAAGCTCCTGGGACTTATCAGCATTGCTTAGTTGTCGGCAACTTGGCAGAAGAAGCTGCGCGTGCAATTGGCGCCAACGGGCTATTCTGCCGCGTTTCGACCCTCTACCACGACATCGGAAAACTGTTCAATCCCCATTATTTCACGGAAAATCAGCTTGGAGGTTTTAATATCCACCAGCTTTTGACGCCGCTTGAGTCTACCCATGTGATAATTGCTCATGTGCCCGAAGGGGAAGCTTTGGCGCGCAAGTATCATCTGCCGCAAAGCTTTATCGATGTCATCCGCGAGCACCATGGAACAACGATGGTCTACTACTTTTATTGCAAGCAGGTGGAGCAGATGGGCGGGGATGCGACCAAAGTGAACGAAAAACTATTCCGCTATCCTGGTCCTAAACCCCGCTCTAAAGAATCGGCAATCATTATGCTGGCCGATACACTCGAGGCAGCTTCCCGCAGCATGGAAGAGGTCAATGAAGAGACGATCTCCGGCATGATTGATAAGCTGGTTGCTGAGAAAGCAGCAGATGGACAGCTTGATGAGTGCCAGCTTACCTTTGAAGAGCTTGGCGCTGTGAAAAAAGCGATGGCCAAAGCACTGCTTGTCACACGCCATCTGCGCATCAAATATCCTGAGCGAGCTTAGAGATCTCAGTGTCTAATTCTTTCAGAGATCCTTCGAGACAATAGTTTGCTCAGAATATTATTTGGGACCAGACGGCTTATTGCTACTAGCCAACGGTATCTCCAATCCATGATGAGGCTGCGTTGCCCCTTTGCGATTTGGGCAAGGATCAGCTCAGCGCATTTATCAACAGACATTGTCCAAAGATCTGTTTTTTGAGGAAAATGCTTTGATGCGCGGTTGCGGAAATTGGTATCGATCTGACCCGGACAGACTGTCAGCACACGGATCCCATGTTCAGATAGCTCTAGGTCTAATGCAGTGGAGAAATTGAGCACAAATGATTTGGAGGCTGCATAGATGGCAAATAAGGGAAAGGTAAAAAAAGCTGCTGCTGAAGAGACATTGAGGATGATCCCTTTTTTTTGAGAGTTTTTCCAATGCTGCGCTGATGCCAGCGTCATCTCGACAACGGCGGTGATGTTCACATCGATCATGTTCCTTTGCTCTGCAAGAGGATGGCTTAGAGCATCGCCATAAAGGCCTAAACCCGCGTTGTTGATGACAAGATCGGGCGAGGCTTTTTCCATTTCTTGGATCAGCTTTTTTCTGTCGGCTTCTAAGCTAAGGTCCAAGGCGATGCAATGTACAGGCACAGCGAGCGTTTGGGCTAGGGCGCGCAATCTCTGTTCGCTTCGTCCTGTTAGGATCAGGGAAACCCCTTTTTTTGCAAGGGCACAGGCCAAGGCTTGGCCTAGGCCTGAGGAAGCGCCTGTTACTAATGCAAGTTTAGGAAAGGTCATGCTGCAGACTTTGGATCACTTGTTCGAGTTTGGCATCGCACTGAGCGATTCCTTGGGCCATATCGGGAGGTGCTTGCAAGCTTGTCGATGCGTAGATCTTAATTTTTGGTTCGGTTCCCGATGGGCGGATCACAAGACGGGTTTGATCTTGCAAACGGAAGAGAAGGACGTCGGATTGGGGGAGGTCGATCTTTTCCGTTTTTCCGTTGCTGAGATGGGTTTTTTTGAGGGATTCATAATCTTCGATCTCAATGACCGGTTGTCTGGAGATCTTTTTAGGTAGGCTCTTGCGTAATTTGTCCATCAGCTGTTTCATCTCTTCCATCCCTTCTTTGCCCGGTTTGAAATTGAGTGAATGCTGTTTTTCCCGATGGATCCCATAGCGTCTGTAGATCTGATGCAGCCGGTCGATCAGTGTTTTCTTTTGCCGTTTGGCATAGAGCGCAATCTCCGCGATGAGGCATGAGATGATGATCGCATCTTTGTCGCGGGCGTGGGTTCCCAGCAGATAACCGTAGGACTCTTCAGCGCCAAAGATAAACTGGCAGCTGTCTTTTTTTAGGTCCCACTGATGGATCTTTTCTCCGATGTATTTAAAACCGGTGAGGACCTCAAAGCAATCGAAATGGTTTGCTTTGGCAATTTTTTTGAGCAGTTCGGTGGTAACGATCGTCGTTACGAAGGCGCCTTTAGCAGGAGGAGGGGAGAGGACTTCGCACAAGTAGTCGACACAGATTGAAGCTGTCTCATTGCCGTTGAGCGTGACAGGCTTTCCTTCATGCATTGCAACGATGCCGATCCGATCGGCGTCAGGATCGTTGGCAATCAAGATGTCCGACTTGGCCTCGGTCATCTTTTGAATTCCCAACGCAAGGGCTTCCGGATACTCGGGATTGGGGAAATGGACAGTGGGAAAATCGCCGTCGGGCTTGATCTGCGCATCGACAAAGTGGATGTTGCTGAAGCCCCAGTCTTTCAATGCTTGGGGAACGATTGTGATTCCCGTGCCATGCAGGCTGGTGTAAGCAATGCCAACGGACTTGCCATCGGAATGGTTTTCTTTTGGGAAGTGCTGCAGAGGCCGGATCGCATTGAGATAAGCAGCATCGAGGATTAGATCGACGATCTCAATATGGGGATCGTTCAAAGGAGCTTGGCGTACCTGCGAAGGAGATTTGACCTTGGCAACTTCTTGCATGATCCCGGTATCGTGGGGATGCACGACCTGGGCCCCATCGCTTCCATAAACCTTGTAGCCATTGTACTCTTTGGGATTGTGCGATGCTGTGATCATGATCCCCGCGTCGCACTTCTTATAACGGCATCCGAAAGAAATGTAAGGCGTCGGCCTTAACTCAGGAAGGAGGTAGACATGGATTCCGTTGCCAGCTAAAACACATGCAGCCTCTTGAGCGAATTCTTGGGATTGATGCCTTGAGTCGAATCCGATGAAGACGGAGAGCTTTTGTTTTTTCTGCAGGAGCAGGTAGTTGGCCAAACCTTGGGTGGCCATCCGGATCGTGTACGTATTGAGTCGACTTGTCCCGATCCCCATCAGCCCCCGCATTCCTCCTGTGCCGAAAGAAAGATCAGTGAAAAAAGCATCGATTAAGCTTTGCGGATCCTTGGCAAGCTTGGATCGGATCTCAGCTTTTGTTGCATCATCATAAGGACCATCAAGCCATGCTTGGATCCTGCTCATGATTTCAGGATTGATAGAAGAAGAGCTGACCATACCAACTTCCCTTAAGAGACTGTTAATGAATTTAGGTTAAAAGATCGTCGCTGACTGATTCAAAGTATTTCTAGGAATTTAATCTAATGGATAAGAAAAATCCATCAAAATTCAAAGGAGGATCCAGGAACTAGGAATTCGAAACTGATTTTCGACTTCTTGTTTCAGAAGGCTATTTGTCCAGATTCTTTTTAATTTCACAAAGGGGGATCAGGTCTGCGTCGGCATGGTTGATCCCTTCGCAGCGAACGCCCTCTTCGAGCCAAGCAGCGCGGTTCTTGATGTTTTCCGGCCACCATGGGTAGGTCTGGCATTGTTTGGGGCGGTCTGTATAAACGAGGCACTTTTTATCTTTGAGAAAGACGCAGTCAAATGTCTTGGAATGCTCTTTTAATGAGATCCGGTTGCCGATGCGTCTTGTGTACTTTTTGACAAAGTCCTCTTCCGAGATCTTAAGAAGCTCTGCAAGGGATTTGATCTCTTCGGCAGATACCCAGACATACCCCGGAGAGCCTGTGCAGCATTGGCCGCATCCTGTGCATTTGAAGCGAAGTCCATCTTGGTACCAGGGGATGTCCATATTGTTTTACCATTTAAAAAGGTGTTCAGAGAAAGGAGCCCAGGATCCAGCATTTGAGCCTTGCTTCCATTGATAGGCTTCAACGCGGCAGCCGTCTTTGGCAATTTCTAGCATGTTCCAAGAGCCGATCAATTTATGCGCAGTGCTCCCGCTATCGAGAACAATGGGCAGTTGGTTCGGCCTGAGGTCTGCAATGCAATGGCGGTGGGTATGGCCATGCAGGTAGAATCGGACATTGGGGAACTGGAGAAGAAGAGCGCGGAGGGCATCCTTTCTGATTAGCTTGTTTCTCGGCGAGTCTAATTCGAAGATCGGAAAGTGGTTCATCAAGAGGATGTGGTGGTCTGAAGGGATGGCGGAGAGCACTTTTTTCAAATTCTCTTCGATCTGTTCGGAGAAACATCCGGAAGAAGAGAGAAGCGGGGTAGCTAGGGCAGTGTCGATCCCGACGAGCCACCATTGGTGTCCTAGGAAGCGGGCGGAGACTTTGTCTTTCTTGAGGCTCATCGTCGGAGGCAATGCCGCTGTGGCGTCGGAGAAGCTTGAATCGAAGTAATCGTAGAAGATCTGTTCACGATAGGAGCGCTTTGTGTACTGGTCATGGTTGCCAGGGACAGCAAAGACGTTCATCCCTTTGGCTTTTAGGGTAGAGACAAAATCCTGGGCCATCTCAAATTCTTTTTCATACGATGTGCATGAAAGATCCCCTGAGATGAACACATGGGATATGCTCAGATCTTTCAATGTATCGGTCAAGGCGCTCAAGTTGTCAGGCGTGTAGATCTTTTGTCTTGCGAGGACCAAATTCAGGTTTCCAAGCCACCGTTTAGAAAATAATTGGGATGGGGTCCAAGTCGGTTTGGAGAAGTGGAGATCGGAGATATGGGCGCATCGAAACAAGGTCATGGTATCCTAGAGATTTTTTTGATCTATTTTACCCTTTGACCTCATAAAACTCTTATGTTTTTTTCTTGGACAATTTTATTTGTAAACGTTTTCGTTGAACTTTGTTCTGAGTGGTCAGGGTTTTGACCCAACGTGCTCCTTCTTTGTGGACATAAGCTGGAGTAGAATTGGACGGCACTTGGCCGGGAGTGGTCCTTTTCGAGGAAATTCTTTTTGCAATTTGTTTTTTTAATTTGACCCGCTTTTGCATTGCATCAAGAAGGGATTTGTCTTTTTTTGCCACCTTTTTGGGGTATTTTTTGAGCATTTCCCGCGTTGTGAGCTGATCGCTGTAGGCCCGTTCTGCAGGTCTTTGGTATTCAGCCTGGGCATTCCGAACTTCTTTCTGGATTTTCTTTGAGAGCTTGTTGTTCAAGGAGCGTTTGGATCTGTTCATGGGATCTGCCTATGTTGATTTTATTCAGTAAATTTGGAAGACTCAAAAGTCATTTCCAAATATTCACTTAAAACATTTTCTACCTTGTCATCGTCACTGTAGCGATTCAAGGAATTTATTGGCAATGGCCAATAAGGACAACGCAATGAAAGCCATGAAAGCAAAAAAATGGCATGAGTTCCTGCCAAAAAGCGTCATCTGCCTTAGAGACAATTATTCCTTTTCGATTTTTCGCAAAGATCTGGCTGCAGGAGTGACAGTAGGGATAGTCGCTCTGCCGCTTGCCATGGCATTTGCGATCGCTTCCGGCGTGGACCCTGAAAGGGGGATCTTTACGGCGATTGTTGCCGGATTTTTGATCTCATTGCTGGGAGGCAGCAAAGTTCAAATTGGAGGACCTACAGGGGCCTTTGTCGTCATTGTTTACGGCATTGTCGGCAGGCTGGGCTATGAAGGGCTTCTTGTTGCAACGCTCATGGCAGCTATACTACTTGTCATCATGGGACTGTTCCGTTTGGGAAGCTGGATCAAGTTTGTCCCTTATCCTCTTGTAACGGGATTTACGACGGGGATTGCGGTCATCATTTTTTCCTCTCAGGTGAAGGACTTCCTCGGCTTAAAGATCGACCGTCTCCCAGCAGATTTTCTCCTTAAGTGGAAATCGATGCTCTCAGGCATTGGAAGCTGGGACCCGATGACTTGCGGAGTGGCTTCGGGATCATTGGTTGCGATCATTCTCATCCGCCGGTTCATTCCGATTATCCCTTGGGGGATCGCTTCGATCGCTCTTGCTACAATTGTCTGCTGGGTATTTCAGTTACCTGTCGAGACGGTTGCCCAGCGGTATGGAGAAATACCTCGGGTCCTGCCGACCCCTTCTCTTCCGACATTCGATTTCAGCATCGAATCGATCCGGGTTCTTATCCCTGATGCATTTACGATTGCCTTGCTTGCAGCGATCGAATCACTTCTGTCAGCTGTGATCGCCGATGGAATGAGCGGCGGCAGGCATAAGTCGAATTGCGAGCTTGTGGCCCAAGGTATCGGGAATTTAGGATCGGTGGTGTTCGGAGGGATTCCGGCAACGGGAGCTATTGCGCGCACGGCGACAAACATCAAAACGGGGGCGAAGACTCCCGTTGCAGGGATGATCCATGCAATCACATTGTTCTTATTTATCTTCGCTTTTGCTCCTCTTGTCGGCAAAATTCCTCTGGCAGCACTTTCTGCAGTCCTTGTCATGGTCGCTTGGAACATGAGCGAGCTTGATCATTTCCGCCATCTGTTTAAAGCTCCTATGGGAGATGTTGTCATCCTCCTCTCTTCCTTTTTGCTGACGATCCTTGTGGATATCACTGTTGCAGTCGAAGTGGGAATGATCCTTGCCGCCTTTTTATTCATGAAGAGGATGGGAGAAAGATCGGGAGTGATTTCCCATGGGATCATCAAAGAAGGGCCGATTGGAGAGGACAATGATGATCCCGATGCGATTTCCAAAAAACAGGTTCCGCCAGGCGTTGAAGTCTATGAAGTGGACGGCCCCTTATTTTTTGGAGTAGCGGACAGTTTAAAAGATGTCCTGCACAACATCGAGTTTCCTCCAAAGGTCTTTATATTGCGGATGAGAAAAGTTCCTGTGATCGATGCCAGCGGGCTTCACGCCCTGGCCGAGCTGTATGAAAAATGCCAACGGGATAAGACTGTATTGGTCCTTTCAGGAGTTAAAGGTCAGCCGGCAAAGCACTTAAGAAAATTTGGTTTGGAAGAGATGATTGGAAAAGAGAACATTTTTCCCCATATCGATCTTGCTCTGAAGAGAACGCATGAAATCGTTCAGAAGTCAGCTTCTTAAAAGACGCTTTCTTACGCGTTGGTAAATTCTCCAACTTTCAAGTGCAAACAGTATGAGACCGTTGCATAATTGATCGATCGAAAAAATGTTCATTTTGCGATCTTTCGATTTTCTCTCGCCCCGTATGGGGTTGTCCGGTATATAGCGGTTCCATCTGAAACGTACCAATAAATTCTTTTCTAGTGTAACATGTTTGTATGAAATTACTTAATGTATCTGAAAAAGAGAACTTGGAAGCCCAACTGAAGAAGACGAAAGA
>JAFEGU010000403.1 GCA_018239725.1 Verrucomicrobiota bacterium
AGATGATATTCTCACCTTATCCGCACAAGCTTTACTTCGCTTGCACGTCACTTCTCTACTATTGTCAAAACATCTTGCAAGGTCTTTTGCCTTTGCTTTTCCTTTTGCTTTCACCGTTCATTCAGTTATTCTCAAAAGGAAGTCAAGAACATACAAAATGTCCGCAATTTTCCGCAAATGCTTTTCCAAACTTTTTCTCCTTTTCGCCCCTTAAAATTATAACTTTGCACCCTATTTTCTCTATAGAAAACGCCTTTTTTTCACCCTTTTATTTTTTTCGAAAAAAAACGATTTCTTAATCAAGCAAGTGGCTAAATTGACTAGATCTTGTCGAACTTGCACAGGGCTCTTACCCCTTTTCTCTGTGTTCTTTACCAAGGCTCCATCTAGTTCCCATCTCCTATTCGAACTTTCCTCCTCAATGACGCAGACGAGATATAGAAATACTGTCGAGACGATTTCTTGTAAGTTCTCTTGGAACATCCTGCCTATCCTGTCATTTGTTTTTTCTCAAAGCAATAGCTTCGAAGACCTCTCTTATTTCAAAAATAAAATAACAGGATTTTAGGATGGTTAGGATGGAAGAGACGGCTACTGGAGAATGGAAAGTCGCTATTTGCAACGAATTGATTAAACGAGGAGCGATACAATCAGATATTCGCTTCTAGAAACATCCTGCCATCGCGTAGTTTATTTTCTTCCAAAAGCACGACGCGGATGGCCTCTTTTTTTCAAATATATACTACTTCCACCTGAAAGTCCTTGTTGCTTTTGGCGTATGGCATCCACGGGGACGGCCCTTCTGCCAAGGCCCTTTAAAGCCTCTAAAATCGAACGTATGCAGCTACGCATACCTTCTGCTTCATAGGCTTTAACCTCGTGGCGCCAAATCCAAAATCAACGAGGACTTTGAAGCGGCAGCAGTTAAGATTTTGGGATGGTCAAGATAGAAGAGAACGGCTCTCCTTGCTGGAGAGCCGTTTTTTTGGCACGAATTTATGAAACGAGTGGCGATAGAAGCAGATAGACTCCCATGCCTACAAGGTAGCCTAACAAGGCGGGCAGAGAAGCTTTCCGTAGGTAGGATACAAAGTCGACCTTTTCGAGTCCCATCAAGGCTACGCCGGAAGAGGAGCCGATGATGAGGATGCTTCCACCTGTACCTGCCGCATAGGCAATCATATGCCAAAATGAGGAGTCCGTTGGAAACTGTTCCAGTGGGTACATTCCCATGGTCGCAGCAACGAGGGGCACGTTGTCGATCACTGCCGAGAAAAGACCTATGAGGGTCGCGATTATGGGCAGGCTGTGCACTGTTTGGTCGAGCCAAATAGCAACAGCTTTTAAAATCCCAGCTGATTCCAATGCGTTTACACAAAGCAAGATTCCCAAAAAGAAGAGAATTCCTGATGTGTCCACCCGCGTAAGAATGTGAGGGACTCTCAAATGCTCCCGCTCTTCATATTTGCTATGCATGAGGTCGGTGACAAGCCACAAGACGGCAAGGGCTAAGATCACGCCCATGAAGGGAGGGAGACCCGTCAGAGCTTTAAAGATGGGAACGAAAATAAGACCGCCGACTCCGAGGGCAAACACAGCTTTGGCGCCTGGCTCGACTTTAGCTTCTCGATGCTCTTTGGGCAGCGGGGGGTATTTTCCCTTGGCCTGCCAACTGTAAAATACAACAGGAATCAGCAACGAAATAAAGCTTGGGATAAAGAGGGACTTCATCACCGCGAACGTCGATAACTGGCCGTTAATCCAAAGCATTGTTGTCGTTACATCGCCGATCGGCGTCCAAGCTCCGCCTGCGTTGGCAGCGATAACAACGACGCAGCAAAGCAAGAAACGTTCTTTCTTCTGCGGAACAAGTTTTCTGAGCAGAGAAACCATCAAAATTGTCGTCGTTAAATTGTCTAGGACAGCTGAAAGGAAAAAGGCTACAAGCGAAATGATCCAAAGCATTTTACGCTTTGAAGTGGTTTGGATCTGGTCGGTAACAATCTTAAATCCGCGGTGCGAATCGATTAGTTCGACTAATGTCATTGCTCCCATTAAAAAGAAGATAATTTGGGAAACATTGGAGACATGGTGCCCTAGCTCGCTGAGGTCTGATTGAACTGGGGCTGCGCTGCAGATCAGGTAAATGGTCCAGCAAAGAACCGCGATGAGCAATGCCACAGCAGTTTTATTAACTTTAATATAGTGTTCTAAAATGATTGCAATGTAGCCAATTGCAAACACAAGAACAATCAAGGAACAGCTCGAACTCAGAAAATCCATTGTGTACTCGTGGGTAAATTGATGACATAACAAGAATACTAAGAATGGAAAAGCTGGTAAAGAAATTTCGTTAGCGGTAGTTGCAAAACTGATTAAACAATTCCAGATTGGACAAGGGCATGCATATGCAGAATGCCGACGACTTGCTTTTTGGCGAGCACTGGCAGAACCATGACATATTTCTTCGGATCTTTCTGCATTTTTTTGAGCGCATCCCAAGCAAGCTCGTCTTTTTCGATTGAAAGGGGCGACGCTGTCATTAAGGCGCTCATTGGCTTTTCAAGAACGCCAGATCCTTGGGTTTGCAATGCGCGGCGCAAATCGCCATCGGTGAAGATGCCGAGGAGCTCTTTCTGAGCGTTGGAGACAAGAAGAGCTCCACACTTTTTATTGGAGAGTTCGACAAGAACATCGATTAGTTTGTCGTCTGGACTACAGAGGGGGACTTGAGCTTCTTTGAACATCACATCTTCGACTTTGATCAACATCTTTTTACCGATCGAGCCGGAAGGGTGGTTCAACGCATAGGTTGACAAGTCGAACTGTTTCTTGCGCATGAGGGCAACCGAGAGGAGGTCTCCAAAGAGCATTTGCACCGCAGTCGATGTTGTTGGAGCAAGGTCGAACGGGCACAGCTCTTTTTCAACTGGCAGGTTGACGAATAGGTCGCACATCTTGGCAAGCCGCGATTGGGGATTGGAAACGATGGCGAGCAGCCGTGTATTGCGCTTGCGGGCAAAAGGAAGCAAGTTGAGAAGCTCTTCCGTTTCTCCACTGCGGCTGATCAGCACAAGCATATCGTTCTCCGACAGGATCCCGATATCGCCATGCAGAAAATTCGTAGGCGGTAAGTAGAGGGCTTTTGTTCCAGTCGAAATGAGGGTCATTGCGATCTTCTCTGCGATGATCCCGCTTTTGCCAACTCCTGTGAATACGATAAGACCGGTAACTTTTGAGCACGCCTCGACAACTTGTTCGGCCTGGCCTAGGTCAAGAGTCTGAAAGTAGTGGTCAAGATATTGCTTTTGCTGCTCTAAAATATTTTTCAACAGGTCCATTGGCGTGCCAGAATGTTCTTCTATTTAACTCGACCCGCCTGCAATGACCGGATATATTCAGATTTCTGCAGGGAGTCTTATGAAGGGGAGTATAGAGGTTTAGGGTTTTTGCTTGAAGTCTTCAAAAAAAAATCTTACAAAGAAGAACAACAAAAGGGAGTATCAAATCGTTATGGCAAGCTCAAAAATACCGATCGCTATTGCTCACGGAGATGGAATCGGCCCGGAAATATTAGGCGCGACACTGCATGTTCTCAAAGAGGCCGGCGCTCCTCTAGAATACCACGAGATTGCCATCGGCGAGAAGGTCTATTTGAAAGGGATCCCGACAGGGATCGAACCGTCGAGCTGGGAGACGATCCGCCAGACAAAAGCTTTTTTGAAGGCGCCGATTACAACCCCTCAAGGCGGTGGATTTAAGAGCCTTAACGTAACTGTACGGACAACAATGGGTCTCTATGCGAATGTCCGTCCTTGCGTCTCTTATGCTCCATTTATTGCGACGAAACACCCAGAAATGGATGTTGTCGTCGTCAGGGAAAATGAAGAGGATCTTTATTCAGGGATCGAATACCGCCAGACTCCAGAAGTGTGCACTTCGATCAAGCTGATCTCCCGTCCAGGTTCTGAAAAGATCGTCCGCTACGCGTTTGAGTACGCCCGCCATTACAACCGGAAAAAAGTAACCTGTTTTATCAAAGACAACATCATGAAGATCTCCGATGGGCTGTTCCATAAGGTCTTTGATGAGATTGCTAAAGAATATCCTGATATTCAAAATGAAAGTTGGATCGTCGACATCGGGGCTGCAAAGCTGGCAGACACTCCCGAAGCATTTGACGTGATCGTTATGCCTAACCTCTATGGGGACATCCTTTCCGACGTGGCGGCGCAAATTTCAGGATCGGTCGGGCTTGCCGGATCGGCAAATATCGGCGACCGGGGTGCTATGTTCGAGGCGATCCACGGATCGGCTCCGCGCCGGGCTGGACAGAATGTCGCCAACCCTTCAGGGATTATGCTGGCAAGTGTCCTGATGCTGGTTTATTTGGGGGAAAATGAGATCGCCGAGAGGATCCACAACGCATGGCTAAAGACCATCGAAGAAGGGATCCATACCTACGACATTTACAAAGAAGGGGTCAGCAAAGAAAAAGTCGGCACAAAAGAGTTTGCTAATGCTGTGGCAAAATTTTTAGGCCAGAAACCATCAAAACTGCATGCCGTTTCCTACCAAGGTTCAAAGAAATTTGTCACGCTGCCTCCCCCTTCCGAACACCCGCCTGTCAAACGGGAACTGGTCGGTGTCGATGTCTATCTCTGCGCAAAAGAGACAGCAGAGAATTTTATCCGCTTTGCAACGTCTAAAAATTGGGAGCCTCTTTCTCTTCAGATGATCACAAACCGCGGGACCAGGGTATGGCCGCATGGACAGCCAGAAACATTTTGCACCGATCAATGGAGAATGCGTTTTTCCCATAAGGAGAAACAGAAGTTGGCAACCCATACAGAAATTCTGAAAGTGTTGCAAGAGGTCGTTAACGCAGGCTTTGATGTGATCAAAACGGAAAATCTCTACCGATTCGACGGTACTGCTGCATTTTCCTCTGCGGAAGGTTGATGCTTAGGCTTGGAGGCCAAAAACTCCAAGAACTTACGCATCTGCTTGGTTCCATCGGGTACAAGCCCCCCTTTTGCATAGATGGCATCTAGATCGAACCGCTTTTTAGAGAGCGCGTCGTCGATCGCCCTCGTGGCATCGACTGGCTTGGTCGTTTGAGGGATCAACCCCTTTTCGATGGCAAAGCTGCTAAACGGTGTGCCCGGTACATCGACGTACACGAATGGTTTTCCTGCAAACAGGGCTTGGATGGCAAGGGTCGAACGGTGTGTAACACCTACGCTGCTGACCGCTACAGCTTCGAAAGTGCTTAGATGTGTTGCTGGATTGGAAATGAAATAGCGGGGAAAATGGGGATGTTCGTGCGCGAGCTTATCTAATACTTGCTGTTCATAACTGCCGTCTGAGCGGGGATGCAGTTGGACAAGGACCTGGACAGGATTTTGCAATCTCAGCAGGCTCTTTGCAAATAATTCAAATGCATCGCAGTAGTCGTTTCCCCTTTCATGATAGCCTCCGACGAACAAAACGATTGGGATATCTGGGCTTAAAGCAATTTTCTCAAAGGCTTTGCCGCGATCAACTGCATGGATTTTTTCTTCCCACACATCGAGCGTAGGCTGCCCGATTGCAATGGCCTTCTGATAACTAAAGCGGGCATTCAGATCAGATGCGCATTCGATTGATGGGGTCAAAACGTGCGAGGCGCTAGAAAAAATCGCTGGAGAAAATTCGATGAGTGAGCTCGGCATTTGGGCAAACCTGGAAAAATTGTCCCAAACTGCGATCACTTTGGAGCCATGTTCTGCAAAATGCTCGGCGATCTGCTGCTGCTGGCGGGAAAAAGTCCCTGTTACCAAATAGCGGCATCGGATCTGATCGAGTTTTTTTATATCTTCTTCTGAAAACGGATAGTTCCTCTGGTCCTTGGGACAAAAGATCTGCAGATCGTCCATGGTCGTTACATTGGCCAATTGAGCATCTTGGACTAGCTTGGTTGCTGTTCCCATTGTCAAAACGGCCGTGGTCAGGTTTGTATCCCAATCGCTCAGCAGCTGAATCCAGATGTTGGTCTCTCCCGCATCATAGCCGACAAATAGAAGATCGACATCTTGAACTTGGCTAGAATCTGCGCGGCCAGGAATAGTCCAGCTGAGCAAAAGAGAGAAAAATACAACAAATCTAAGAAGAGAGCGTTGAACACCGATCTGCATTAGTCTACCTTCTGATCTTCTTCTAAATGTTTCTTTAGCGAGCCTAAAAACCCGCAGCCGTACATCCCGTCGAGGACGCGGTGGTCGAACGTTAAAGAGATATGGACCATGCTGCGCACAGCAAGAACGTCATCTTCGAGCGGGACAACTTTTTTACAGATCGCCCCAATCCCAACGATGGCCACTTCAGGATAGCGGATGATCGGAACACCGATCTGTACGCCCGACATTCCAAAATTAGTCATGCTGATCGTTCCGTCGCTAATATCGTCCTGGGTCAATTTTCCAGATCGGGCCTTTAGGGAAAGCTCGCTGATCGATTTGGCTATGTTGGTCAATCCCATTTTCTGTGCGTTCTTGATCACAGGAACGACTAATCCTTGCTCGATGCTGACGGCGATTCCTAAGTTGACAAACCGCTTCACGAGGATCGTATCCCCTTCCAGAGAAGAGTTGATCAATGGAAACTCTTGCAGGGCTTTTGCGACAGCTCTCGCAACGAAGCTTGTGATGGTAAGCTTAAATCCATGGCGGGATGCAAAGGCGTCTTTTTCTTTTTGGATCAACTTGATGATCGCTGTGACATCGACCTCGGTGACCAGTGTAGCGTGCGGCGCTTCGTAAAAAGAGCGGACCATGTTGTCTGCAATCGCTTTGCGCATGCCGCTCATTTTAAGCCTTTCGATCTCCGCGTTGATGTCTGCGCTTGTCGGCATCGAAGATGACTTCGGCGCCATGGCAGGACAGGGTTTGCAGGCTGCGCCTCTTTTCTCGATGTAGATCTCAAGGTCCTTCTTCGTGAGCCGTCCTCCAGCTCCCGTGCCTCTGATCTTTTCAAGTTCGTCCAAGCCGATCTTATTTTCCCTAGCAAGCCTTAAAAGCGCAGGCGAAAAGAAATCGCTCATCTCTCCACCGGAAGCTGTCTGTTCGCTCATGGATGGGGAGGGCGCTGCTGCGCCTGGAATAGCTGCTTGCGGAGCGGAAGCCGCTCCTGATGCAACAACTCCCAAGAGGTCGCCCACTTGAAGTTCTTGATCGGGATGGGCATGGATTTCCCGCAGGATCCCTGCAACAGGGGAAGGGATTTCACTATTGACCTTGTCAGTGGAGACTTCTAAGAGTGGTTCATCGAGCTGGACGGTGTCGCCGATCTTTTTGAACCATTGCACAATCGTTGCGCTATGGATGCTCTCTCCAAGTTTTGGTAATACAATTTTGATCTCTTCGCTCATCTGGAAACCCTTATCTTCTGTTTGATCTTTTCAATTGCGCTGTCCCAATACTGCTTTCCGGCAATGATTTTTAAACGCATAGCTACGGGATGGATTGGGAGCTGCATCTCTTTTATACGCACCTTTACCCAGTCTTTTTCTGTGCACACGATGCGCTCAGCCCCATTTTCTCTGCACTCTGCTACAAACGCACGAAGTTTTTCCTCTGAAAAACTTTGATGGTCAAGCAAGGCGTTCGTTGCGACAACTTCCGCTCCAGCCTGTTTAAGAGCATTAAAAAAATATTGAGGCTTGCCAATTCCGCAGAAGGCGCCGACCCGTTGCCCTTTAAGAGGGATCGATTCGACAAGCTCATGCTGCATGGCAACAATCGGTGCTTGAGTATATGCGGACAACTCTTTTTTTACCTCTTCATATTGATCTTGATCGCGGGTGTGGTTGGCAACAATCAGGTCGGCCTCTTGCAGCCGCTCGGGCAGATCGCGCAGCAATCCGTAAGGCAAATACCGGTGGCGGCTGAACGGATCGTTGGCGTCGACTGCAATGATCTCTACATCACGTTGGATCCTACGATGCTGCAGGCCATCGTCGAGGATCAGGCAAACGGCGCCATCCTCCACTGCCTTTTTTGCAGAAAGGACCCGGTTGGGATTAATCCATATGGAAGCGGAAGTCGTTTGGGCTAAAAAAAGGGGTTCATCGCCGCAAATCTCAGCTGGAACTAAGTGTGCCTGATCGATGCAGAGAGGATCTTTTTGCTTTTCTGCTTTGGAGCGGAAGCCGCGGGTAAGGATCGCAATTTTCCCTTCTTCTTGAAGGGCTGTTGCCAGCATCTGGACAAGCGGGGTCTTTCCGGTGCCTCCTACAACGATGTTCCCTATGCTGATTGTTGGAACGGAAGCTGGAAATGACGGAAGCCAGTTCTTCTGATAAGCAAGATGCCTCCCCTTTACCGCAGCGGCATAGAGTCTGCTGAAAAAGGCTAGCGTAGGGCGAAGGAGCGGAGCCCGCTTCTTTCCTTCAATGACATCGAGTAAGTATTTTTCGCTCATTGCAGATCTATTAATTGAAAAATCAAGAGTATAGCAAATCGACAAAATTAGGCGAAGAATGGAAAAGAGGGGACAGGTAAAACTTAATGCACTGACGCTTAATAACTTAGCTTATTAAGCCATCAGAGCAGGCTGAAAGAGCTTCTTTTCGACGAACTCGATAATGATATGGCTTGCTGTCATATGGGCTTCTTGGACCCGGTCGGAATACTTGAACCCGCTCACAATCCACTCCAAATCGGCCATCCCCTTCACCTTTCCGCCATTCTTTCCAAGGAAAGCGATTGTCTTGAGGCCTTTCTGCTGAGCCATAATCAGGGCCCGATGCAGATTCATCGAATTTCCGCTCGTCGTCAATGCAATAAAGACATCGCCAGGATTTCCAAAGGCCTCGACGCCGCGGGAAAAAACATGCTCAAAACCAAAGTCGTTGCCTGTGCAGGTGAGATAACCAGGATCGGAAAGGGCGATAGCAGGAAGAGCCTTTCGGTCTTCTCGGAAACGGCCTGTCAGTTCCTCTGCAAAGTGCATCGCATCACAGAGGCTTCCTCCATTTCCAGCAATGAGGACCTTGCCGCCCCGTTCAAAACATTGGGCAATGAAATCGGAGGCTTTGGATATGAAGTCCAAGCTCTCTTCTCTCTTCAAAAATTCTATGGCTGCAACAGCCTCTTTAACGGAAGATTCAATATCTGTATTCATTGTCGGCCCATGTGAGAAGTCGGGATTATAAACAAACAGATGGGTTTGCGCAACAATTTTTGAATTTACGGCTAAAGAAAGATCTAAAAGAGGTTTTGAATATAATTTTTCCAAACGAAACTTAGACTAAAATCCATCACGTCAGTAATGTAAAATTTAAAACAAAAACCCTTTAATTGAGATCAAAATGGTAATTGGCGATTCTCATAACCCGCGCAGTAATGACCACTTTTTTACGATCAAGGTCCCTACCAACGAAAAAAAAATTCTCTTAGGGACAGACATTTATGGAAAACCGATTACATTCCCATCTCGAATAGTCGATATTAGAAGTGCAATTGAAGCAGCCCAATTTCAGCGTGAAGTAAGAATCATTACACCGGAAGATCTCAATAACCTTATTGCGTTTATCCTCAATTACAGAGGATCGGATCAATCCTATTATTTTAAGACGCCGACTTCCCAACAGCCCCTCTATCAAACTTTTCAGCAGCCGCGTGCATTCGAAGAGACGTTCCGTTCTCAACCAGAAACAACTACGACTCAAACACGCGAAGAACCGCCTGCTGAACGCTCTGAACAAATGGAATCCCAGCCTGCTTCCTTAGAACGTACAGCAGAAGAGCAGCGTCCTGCAGAATCCACTCGAGAAGAAAGCCCTTCCCGTCCTCAAGAAGAGACTCAGCAACGAGAGGAAACAGCTCCACCGCCAGGAGAAGCCGAAGAAGCGCCGCCACCTCAAGCTGCAGGAGGCCGGCCCTCCCAGCTCCAATCAAGGCAAGGCCAAGAACCTGCCAGATCTTCCCAGCCGCCCGCCCAAAGTCAAGCCGGTCCTCTTCCATCTTCTGCATCCCGATCCAGCGCCCAGCAATCGTCAAATATGCAGGCAGCTGATACCCAAGCAAAAGGAGCTGCTTCTCAAGCTCAACCGTCTGCGATTGCAGGACAAGGCGCCGCCTCTGCTAACATTCAAGGCCAACGAACTGATTCGCTTCGCTTAATTTTGATGCGGCCGCAAGGACAGCCCATAGGAGGAAGTTGGGGCTTTTCCAATCAGCAACAGGTCCAGCAGCTTATCAACCAAGTTCGTTTGCTCGTCCTTTTATTCGATCCATCAGCGCAGCAAGGCGCCCCGCCGACATTAATGCAGAGCATTACACTTCTTCATTCCCTTTTACAAATGAATGAGCAGCTGAGTTCGTTACAAAATCAGATGCAGCAAATCTTAGCGGAGCAGGGTGTCCTTGCAGGAGATGGCGCGAGTGAACTGAACGAGCTTTTAGCATCTTTTTCCCAACAACTCGATGAACATGAGGCGCTGCTAAAGCAAGGCCAGCTCCCAGGCAATCTAAGAAATGAAGCTGGAAAGCTTCCAGGAAATCCGATGACGGCATCTTCCATACTCAAAGAAAGGTGCGACCAACTGCTCCTTCAAGCAAAAGATGCCGCTCAAGCCAAAACAGACTCCTTACTTGCAGAAAAAGAATCGGCATTAGCTCGCGGCAGCGCAGCAAAAGAGGGACAGCTTGCAACAGCGCCAACTTCAGATAAAGCAACTCCTCCGCCTGTCTTATCTCAACCCAAGCCAGCTTCTGCGCTGCCTCTGGGAATTAAGGAGGGCGCACAGAATATACAGAAACAACCTCTGGAAGTTCGCAATAAGCTCGAACTGCGCAACCTTCCTTTGAATGTCCAAAACAATGCGATGAAGCCTCCTATCCTCGTATCATTAGCTTACCCTATTGAACACAAGATCCAAACTCCAACAAAGGCTAGCTCTGCCAAGAAAGGCGAATCTCAAGACAAAGAAGAAAATAAAGCGGAAGGGGGCGGAGCAAAAATCCATCAACAGCAAATGGTCTTTGTTCCCGAAGGGCCCATGATCCATGGAGATCCCTTTAGTAAGCAAAATGAAGCGGGCCCTCCCCCTCAAGTGATCATTGTTCCATCGTTTCTTATTGCGGCGTCCTGCGTTACGAATGGGCAGTTTGCCGACTGGCTGAACGAAGCCTTTACTGATGAGAAGATCCAGATCGGAGAAAAGGGACTCATCCTCGATAAGCAAAAAAATGTGATCTGCGCTACACAGAGCTCATCGAACTCCAGTCAAATCCATATCAAAGTGGATAAAGGAACGGTCACATTCGATGTGCTGCCCGGAGGAGAATCCAACCCAATCGTCATGGTCAGCTGGCATGGAGCTCTGGCCTACTGTGAAGCTTATGGGCTTAGGCTGCCTAGCGAAATGGAATGGGAAAAGGCAGCGGGAATGCAGCCGCAATCAGGCGAAGAGCCTCTTGTAAAGTTCCGTTATGGAGTTAGTAAAAATAC
>JAFEGU010000404.1 GCA_018239725.1 Verrucomicrobiota bacterium
TCATGAAGAAAATATTGCCTATGATTTAACTTCTCTGAAAGAGCACTTTGGAGAAGCGATTGATCATCTTTGCGGGCCATAAGATTTCTATACACAAACAACATGTAAAATCGGGAATTTGGCAAGGAAGCGTCCTGAATTTGAGCCAGGCGAAGCCGGCGTCCAAACAGCTCAACTTGAATAAGTTGGGCGATGCAGACGGGTCTCAAACTGATTGGCTGCCCGACGCTGCCAAAAACCGATTTTCCAAATTGTTTGTGCATAATATGCTGAGAGTTCTTCAAGCAATCATACTATTTTTTCTCATCGTTCCATTGTTTTCATTTGCCCAAGAGCAGGCCTATGCATTGAAGCAGCCCCCTGCTAAAGTGCATTGGAAAAACCGTGTGCGGGTTCGAAGCCTTCAGAACTTTGATGATTTCCTAAACTGGACCATCCCGCTGCATATGCGTTCCTATCCGTTAGCGGATCCCTTGCAGCCCCTTGAATATAAGTTTCAGCTCTCCCAAAGCAAAGAGTTTCTCGAGTGGTATGGCTACTTTTCCGTTTATGATCCGCTAGTTGGTAAGGTGTCGAAAAAGAAGGGAGGGATGCAGGCTGCTGTCTGTCTTTTGACAAAGATATCTAGAGATATCGACAATGAAGAGGCTCTAGCCTTTGCGACAGATGAAGCTCTTGCTAAAGTCATCGCTTACCGCGACTTGAAAAAAAACGACACGTTCATGCTCCCTTGTCCTCAAAAGAGAGGCAAGCTTTCTTCCTATCGTATCGACCATGTCTTTAACCTATGGAGAGGGATGCCGGCGTTCGGGCTCATCGGCGATAATGGTGCTGTTCCCATTTTATTATTCCGAGGAACGGATTTCTCTTTAGATTCTGAGAGGGGATGGGCTTCATTAATGAGCGACGTGGATATCGCCGGACCTGGGCTGACAGCATTCAATAAGGCGCGCCAAGAGATCCGGACTTGGCTCATGAAAGTAGCAGAGGGTGGCCAGAAGGCGAAAGTCATCGGATTTAGTTTAGGCGGAGCTCTGGCTGCTTATACTTATCTTTACGAGAACGATTGGGTCAATCCTCGTGGGTGCGTTGCCTTTAATCCGCCGGGGATCTCAGATCAGTCTCTTGAAAAATGGAATACTCTGTCCGAAGAGGCGAAGAAAGCTTTCCGTGTGTATGTCAACCGAGGTGATGTTGTTTCAAAGGTCGGCAAGCTCTTTGGCGATGCTTATGAGATCTCGTTAGCAACTCCTCTAAAACCTCTGAAAGCGCATACCTTATTTCTGATAGCCGAGCAGCAATTTTCGGTCGCTAAAATCGATCTTGATAAAGAAAACAGCGGAAGAAGGTTATAATAAAATAGTAGAATACTTCATGTATCGAGATATCTTTTTCTTTGACTAGTCGATTCTCAAGAACGGATCGATCTTCCTATAGATATTAGGAACGGGCAAAGGATCCTTTTGGTCCGAGCTCGTCTTCGATCTCGAGCAGCCGGTTGTATTTGGCGACGCGGTCGGATCTAGAAAGGGATCCTGTTTTGATCTGGCCGGAGCGTGTGGCAACGGCGATATCGGCAATCGTCGTATCTTCTGTTTCTCCTGAGCGGTGGGAAATGACGTTCTTATAGCCATTGGCATGTGCAAGTGCGATGGTTTGCAGAGTTTCAGAAAGGGTGCCGATCTGGTTGACTTTGATCAGGATGGCGTTGGCAACTTTCTGATCGATCCCTTTTTGGAGGAAGAGGGGATTGGTGACAAAGAGGTCGTCGCCGACCAGCTGCAGTTTGGCGCCGAGCCTTGCAGTAAGTTCCTTCCAGCCATTCCAATCATTTTGATCGAGAGCATCTTCAATGCTGTCGATCGGATATTGGGAAGAGAGCTTCTCGAGGTAGTCAGTAAGTTCGGATGCTGAGCGTGTTGCAAAGGGCTTTCCAATCTCTTTTTTCTTTTTTTCAAAGTAGGTTTGCGTCTGAGGGTCATAAAACTCAGATGCTGCGCAGTCGAGGGCTATCGTTAGATCAGCTTTCGGACGGTAGCCTGCTTTTTCTATGGCACGGATGATAAAATCAAGAGCTTCTTCGTTCGATTGAAGCCGCGGAGCAAATCCTCCTTCGTCGCCAACTGATGTGACATGACCTTCTTTTTTGAGGAGAGCCTTAAGGCAATGGAATACTTCCGCTCCCCAACGGATCGCTTCGCGGAAGCTTGGGGCTCCGATTGGTCGGATCATAAACTCTTGAAAGTCGAGGAAATTATCTGCATGAGCGCCTCCATTGATGATGTTCATCATCGGAACAGGCAGAAGTGTCGAATTGGGACTTCCGATCGACTGGTAAAGGGGGATTTTCTTGCTATTTGCGGCTGCTTTCGCTACGGCAAGCGAGATGCCGAGAAGGGCATTGGCCCCATACTTGCATTTGTTAGAGGTCCCATCAGCTTCGATCAAAAGGGCATCGATTTCTTTTTGCGCATCAACTGGTTTGCCGATCAACAGTTTGGATAGAGGACCGTTGACGTGGGAAATCCCTTTCAGGACCCCTTTTCCTTGGTAACGCTTGGGATCTTGATCCCGCAGCTCTACGGCTTCGTGTTCTCCTGTCGAAGCTCCAGACGGAACAGCAGCCTTTCCTTCAAAGCCGTCATCGGTTTTGACAAAGACCTCAAGGGTGGGATTGCCTCGGGAATCAAGGATCTCCAATGCGTGGATCGAATGGATGCGGCTCATCGTAACCTGTGTTGTTGCGAGACAGAGGCAATTAAAGCGCAATAAGATTCAAAACGCAAGGAGGAAATCCTCTCTTCTTCTAAAGCTTTTTGCACGGCGCAGTCAGGCTCGGTCATGTGGGCGCAGTCGGGGTAGCGGCAACCGGGGCTTAGAGCAACAATTTCAGGGAAGAAGTCGACGATCTCCTCTTTTTTTAAGTCCCAAACTCCAAAGCTGCGGATTCCTGGCGTGTCGATGCAAAAACCGCCGCATTCTAATGGGATCAGGTGTGTCGTTGTCGTTGTGTGGGATCCTTTCCCGGTCTTGTGTACGACAGATCCTGTCCGCATCGATGTACCGGCAACGAGGTTGATCAGCGACGACTTGCCGACTCCAGACTGTCCTGAAAAGACCGATGTCTTGCCTTGCATTAAGCTGCGAAGGGATTCGATCCCATCTCCTGTCGCGGAGCTGATCGGGACCACAGGGATGTCAAGGGCCTCATAAGCTTTCAAGAATTGGGCGTAGATCTCTTTTTCGACCTCGAGATCGATCTCATTGACGGTCTCGGGGGGGTGATCAAAGAGGTCGATTTTATTGACAACGATGATCGGGCGCATGTTTCCCTTCAGCGCTGCGATGATATAGCGGTCCACAAGAGGGGGTTTGAGCATGGGTTGTACAACGCTGCATGTGATCAGCACCTGGTCGATGTTCACAGCGATCAGCTGCTCTTTGTTGCGCGAGAGGTTGTCTGCCCTTGAAAGGGTCGAATGACGCTCTTCGATGTAGGAGATGGTTCCTTGCCCGCTGCCCTTGTTCTCAAAACGGACAAAATCTCCAACGGCGATCAAATTTTTTGCTCGGTTTTTTTCTTGTTTCAAACTTCCTTTAAGAGAACAGATAAGCTCTTCGCCGTTGCAATCGACAATGATTCCTTCTGGTGCGATAGCTAGTACCCTTCCCTTTTGTAAAGACTCGTCGATCTTCTGTTCATCGCGCAAAAGGGCTTGCTTCTTGAGCTGGTCTTGGTCAGGCTTTTTGAACTTGGAGCGGTCCTTGTTTAACGCTATTTTGCGCTCTTTTCGATGGGCCTTCCGATCTTGCGCATAGAAATCTTCTTCGAGATGGTAGATATCATCATCTCTTCCCATGTAAGCCCCCTTGGAGTTGGAACATGAGGATTGCGCCTGCAGCCGAGACGTTTAATGATTCCATCTCCCTGCTCATAGGGATGGCAACCGCTGTCCCGTTGTTTTTTAAATCGGCATCGACTCCATGGGCCTCGTTGCCAAGGACTAAAGCAATCGGTTGTTGCAAAGGAGCAGGATGCGCAGGAGAGCCTTTGGCATCTGCGATCAGGAGCTTTAATCCGCTGGCACGGACCAGTTCGAACAGTTCTTCATAAGATCCTTGACGCAGCTTTAGCTTGAAGGTTGCCCCTTTTGCTGCCCTGAGCGCCTTGTCATTGAAGGGGTCTGTTGTGCCAGGAGTCAGAAAGGCCCCTTCCCAGCCTAAAGCCAATGCTGTCCTCAAAAGATTGCCGAGGTTGCCGGGATCTGTGATTTGATCGAGGATCAGTAAGGGATGGCATCCTGTTAATTCGGAAGGAGCTGGCAGAGGGATTTCAGCGGCAAGGGGCTCAGGATTTTGAAGAGAGGTCACTTTTTTCATGATCTCTTCCGTGACGATCAGGGTTTGTTCTGCTTTTAGCGCGATAGAAGGAGAATAACCTTGTGTGATCAAAACTGTCTTGAAAACATGGGAAGCGCTTAGCTCAGAGACGAGCTTAATTCCTGAAATCAACGCGGCGCGCGCGCTCGTGCGGTACTTGCGGTCATCCCCCAGTTTGACCAGGTGCTTGACAATCGGATGTTGTAAACTCGATACATCTCGTGCTATCATGAAAAATAATTTGAACGGTAGAGGCAATTTGGCGATTGCCTCGGTAAGCAGCGTAGCAATCATGGCAGAAAAGTCATTCTCAGGCAAGAAAGAACCCGAGCGGTCTCAACCGCCGCATAGCAGCAAACCTCCCCCGGCGTTTTTTGGAAAATTGGGGTTCAGGGTCTTTTTTGTCGCCTTGATCTTTCTTGTGATCCCAATGCTGATCCATTCTTGGGTTAAGTACCTGGAAGACAATACTTACCATAAAAAACTTCTCTTTGTCGGGCTCAGTGAGATCTCCATGGGAAAAGCGGGGTTTACCAAGCAGATTGTTCAAGATAAAACTTACATCATGGATCTTCTGGGTGCGCTGATCACACAGGATGCCTCGGCTGGAAAGCTCGATCAGAACCTGGAAGCTTTCGACTCTTTGTTCTCCATCGTTAACCGCGACCGGATTACAGGGGCCATCTTTTACCAGTCTTTAGACACTAACGGGGATTTCACCTGTGCGGTCTCTTCTGAGAAGCTTTTAGTTGGCCAAAAAAATATTTTTAAGCAACAGCAGCAGTTGGCCATTAAAAATGGGGACAGCGTCTTTTTGGATGTGGACCCGGTCACTTCAATTGTCGAAATTTTTATCAGCAAGCCTGTCTACGTGCTCAATTCTAACCAGGCAATCGGAACGATTACTTTGAGCTTGGATGCATTGGCGCTCCTCAATTGGATTGCGATGGTGGAAACGGGCCCATTGTTTTTTCAAATCGCCTTTCTTGGAAAAGAAGGGCATCTGTACGTAGGCCAAAGCGGACAGATCGATCCATCTGAAATTTACGTTTTTAAAGTGGACCCTTACTATGACTCGGAGGTCCTTTTCAGCCAGGTGAAGCAGACGCCGATGGGAAAAGCCTATTTGCAGGTGTTCGGACAGACCAAGCAGATGCTCGGAGTCCAGGTTCAGGTGCCAGGAACAGATTTCAATATTATGGCTGTTTCCACTTTGGAGACAGTCAAGATTCAGCCTTCATCGGCGATGATAACGACCATCCTGAATATCATCTTAATCTATCTCGTTGTTGGAGGCGGACTGGCGCTTTTGATCACGATCCGGATATCCCGGCCTTTAAACGCGTTGTGCACAGTCATGGAGAATGTGGAAAGTGGAAACTTGTCTGCGCGCTACCATCATGACCGGGTCGGTTTTGAAATTAATGTTCTAGGACATACCTTTAATCGGATGATCGATGCTGTGCTTCACCATGTGGAAGAGGCGCGCAATGAACGGATGGCGCGCGAGCTCTTGTCGAAAGAACTTAAGATCGGACACGACATCCAAAGAAGCATTTTACCAAGGGAGCGTCCCGACGTTCCAGGCGTAGAGATCGCAACCGGATTTCAGGGTGCACGGGAAGTCGCAGGCGACTCTTACGATACTTCTTCAGCAGCAGGAAAGAAGCTTCTCATCTCTGTTGCCGATGCAGCAGGAAAAGGGATTTCTGCTTGCCTGTATTCGCTCTGTGCGCGCAGCATGCTCCGGAGTTTTTCCGCTTCGGCAAACAATCTAGAAAAGACCATTTTAGAAACGAACAACCTATTTTGCCTGGACACTTCCGATAGCGGCAATTTTGTAACGGCATGGGTTGGAATCCTCGATCCCGAGTCGCGCGTCTTACAATATGCGTCTTGCGGCCATTTGCCTGCTATCCTGTGTCGAGCCGACGGGACAATTGCCGAGATCGCTACACCGGGGATTGCTCTCGGGGTGATGCCGATCCAGGAGGCAACGGTGGCGCAAGTCCAATTGGAAAAAGGGGATATCCTTGTTCTCTACACGGATGGAATCATCGATTCCCAGGACTCCTATTTTGAGTTTTATGGCAAGCAGCGGCTCCTCGAGGTGATTAAGAAAGAAGGTGGAAAGAGTGCAGAAGATCTCGTGGATGCCATTTTAGGCAGCGTCGAGATGTTCTCTCTGAATATTCCTCTTGTCGATGATCGAACGCTTCTTGTTCTCCGGATGGTATAAAAGCTGTAATTTGGGGGCAGATACTGGAAAATGGAATCTGTTTTGATTTTTCCTCATCACCTCTTTGAAGATCACCCAGGAATTAGGAAGAATCGGCTTATTATTCTTATCGAAGATCCTAGATTTTTCTCTGAATTCCGCTTTCATCAACAGAAACTAATTTTTCATCGAGCAACTCTAAAGAACTTTGAAAAGCTTCTTATAAAAAAAGGCTATAAAACCCACTACATTGAAAGTAATTTGGAGGAGGCTCTCAAGAAATTGCATCCTTCGATCCTACATGTAGTAGAACTGGATGATGTCAAACTGGAAAAAAAACTGACCTCTTTGGTTAAAAGACTTAAAATCAAACTAGAGGTTGCTCCAAGCCCAGGATTTATGACAGGTTTAAAGGATTTTCAGACCCTGTTCAAAGGCAAAAAGCACTTCAATTTTGAAACGTTTTACATTTATCAAAGGAAAAAGTTCGATCTTCTTTTGAATGAAGAAGGCAAGCCAGTCTGCGGCAAGTGGAGCATGGATCAGCAAAATCGCAAGAAGATCCCGAGATCGGTGAGGATTCCTCTGAGCCCCAGGTTTTCAAGGACTGCTGAGATCAAGGAAGCTGTCTCTTACGTAAACAATAAATTTCCAACAAATCCTGGAAGCTCAGATTTTTTTAACTACCCAATAACCCATGCTGGTGCAAAAAAAGCTCTAAGGAGTTTTCTTCATACGCGCCTAAATTTTTTTGGAGATTATGAAGATGCAATTATTCAAAATGAACACATCTTGTTTCACTCCTGTCTATCGCCTCTTCTTAACATAGGACTTTTAACACCGGATCAGGTCGTTGCAGAAGCAATTAATCATTATAAAAAACATGATGTCCCGTTCAATAGCATCGAAGGTTTTGTTAGACAAGTGATTGGGTGGCGGGAGTTTGTGCGGGGAATTTATCACACAATTGGCCATAAAGAGCGAACTTGCAATTTCTTTAATCACACCCGGAAATTGCCTAAATCGTTTTATCTAGGGACTACTGGAGTCCTTCCGATTGACAGCACGATTAAAAAGCTTAAAGAGCATGCCTATGTGCACCACATTGAAAGGCTTATGCTATTGGGCAATTTCTTTTTGTTATGTGAAATTTCTCCCAATGAAATCTACAGATGGTTTATGGAATTTTTCATCGATGCTTATGATTGGGTGATGGTGCCAAATGTATATGGAATGAGCCAGTATGCCGATGGAGGAATGATGACGACAAAACCCTACTTCAGCGGGTCGAACTACATACTGAAAATGAGCGACTATCCTAAAGGACAATTCTGCGAAATCTGGGACGCTCTCTTCTGGCGGTTTATGATCAAGCACATCAAATTTTTTGAAAAACAACCTCGCTTGAGTATGTTATGCCTGATGGCAAAGAAAAAGAAGAGAGACCACGCGTTGCTAAAAGTTGCTGAGACTTTTTTGAGAGGGTTGAAATGAGTCGGGTTTTTGTAACAGGTGCGACAGGTTTTATTGGGAAAAGGCTGACTCAAGAGCTTTTAATGCAGGGGCATACTGTGTATGCGCTTTCCAGAGTTCATGGGATGCAATTAGGATCTTTATCTCACCCCAACCTGCATATTGTTTATGGTGATTTAGAAGAACCTGAAAAGATGGATCCAATCCCAAGAGATATTGATCTTGCATACTACCTTGTCCATTCGATGGCTAAGAAGCTCAAAGATATCGAGGAGAAAGAGAAAGAGGTTGCGCAAAACTTTGTCGATCTTGTGAATCAAACAAGTTGTCAGCAAATCATCTATCTAGGGGGAATCATACAGCCGGAAGCTAAACTTTCCCCCCATCTGCTCTCGCGTGAAAGCGTCGAACAGATATTAAAAAAAGCAAAAGCCTCAACGACCAGTTTGCGTGCAAGCATCATTATTGGTTCTGGAGGAGCCTCCTTTGAGATTATTCGCGATCTAGTTGAAAAGCTTCCATTCATGGTTGCGCCTCGATGGGTTAAGAGCCTTTGCCAGCCGATTGCTATTGCTGATGTGCTTTTTTATTTGAAGGGAGCAATGCTGAACCCGATGCTATACAACCAAACTTTTGATATTGGCGGCCCTGAAGTCATGTCATTTAAAGATGTTCTTCTCCGCTATGCGAAATTTCGCGGGCTCAAACGACTGATTATCGATATCTCTTTCTTAACGCCAAAACTATCAAGTTATTGGCTTGTTTTTGTGACGCCGGTTCGGTTTTCTCTTTGTTCTTATCTTGTAGAAAGCATGAAGTGCAATAGCGTCTGCCTCAATAATAAGATTCAAGAGCTGCTTCCTCATGCTTGCCTTACTTTTGAGCAAGCCCTTCAGCGGGCTTTTTTAAAAATTACAAAAAATGAGGTAGCATCGACATGGATGGATGCATGGCTCATTGATCAAAAGAGTCCAGATATTCTTCAACTTTCTGAAATTCCTACTGAAGGATGTTTTAAAGAAGTCCAAAAAGCGATCGTAAAGGATTCAAAAAATGCTGCTATAGAAAGGATATGGAGGCTGGGAGGAAGTCATGGGTGGTATGGACTGAGTTGGGCATGGAAGCTCAGAGGTTTAATTGATAAGATGTTTCATGGCCCTGGAATGAACCGCGGCAGACGGCATCCCACAGAGCTCGAGGTGGGCGATGCCATCGACTTTTGGAGGGTTGTTCAGGCAGAAAAAGAGAAGGGCATACTCGTCCTCTATGCAGAAATGCATCTTCCTGGCGAAGCTTGGTTGAAATTTGAATTTGAAGAAACTGCTCTCTGTCAAATAGTGGTTTTTCGGCCTAAAGGTCTTATGGGAAGACTTTATTGGTATGCAATGAAGCCTTTTCACTACTTTATATTTCGCAAGATGATTAGAGCCTTAGCCGGGGGGTAGAGCCTGTTGCCGAATCGAGTTTCTGTCAATTTTTCCCGGTAAAGCACTTTTGCAACTGCCTCTAAAACCTGCCTTTGGGGTATGCTTTAGTGAAAATACACGATCTTCACTATGCCAGCTCGTCCCTTCGCTACCTCTGTTGTCAAAAAGCTCTCCGATGCTGGGCATGTCGCCTACTTTGCAGGAGGCTGGGTCCGCGATTTTTTAATGAAGCGTCGATCTGACGATATTGACATCGCTACGAGCGCTTCGGTCGAAGAGATCCAAAATTTATTTCCCAAGACAATTCCTGTCGGAGTCTCCTTCGGTATTGTGATCGTCGTTGAAGAAGGACATCAATTTGAAGTCGCCACCTTTCGCAAAGACCGGGGCTATATCGATGGAAGGAGGCCGACCGGAATCGACCCAGCTGACCCCAAAGAAGATGCTTTGCGCCGCGATTTTACGATCAACGGGATGTTTTATGACCCTTTAACAGAGAAGCTTTACGATTTTGTTGGGGGACAGAAAGACATTGAAAAAGGGGTTATCCGCGCGATCGGCAACCCCCATGAGAGATTTTTGGAGGACCGCCTTCGGATGATGCGCGCAGTGCGTTATTCGACACGCTTTGACTTCCCCATAGAGCCAGCGACATATCAAGCGATTCTCGATCATTCCTCCAGCCTTCTGCCTTCTGTTGCCATGGAAAGGATCTGGCAGGAGTTTAAAAAGATGTCCCACTTTGCCCATTTTGACTTAGGCCTTCTTGCTCTGCATCGTCTCAACTTGCTGCCGACGATCTTTCCTGCTTTAAAAGGGATTTCTTCCGAAGAAGTTGAGAAGAGGCTCGCTCCTTTAAGCTCATACCCGCCTGAGTGCCCAGCCATTGCAGAACTGATCGAATTATTTCCCAATCATTCCTTGGAACAGCTTTTGGAGCTATGCGACTATCTCAAGCTATCTAGGCAAGAGCGTGAGTTCGTTACGTTTTTCCAACGGGCAAAAGAGCTGCTGAGCATGCCGGACGAGTGGCTTCAAAACTTAGAAAAGATCGAATGGGCCCAATTCTATGCCAACCCAAGTTCCTACCTCTGTGTTCAGATTTTTTCTGCCCACCTTCCTAAAGAAAAGAGGGAGGCTTTTGTCCAACTGCATTACCAAAAGATGCAAGAACTGCTCCCCTTTATCCATCGAATCCGATCCCAAACTCCTGTCGTCAGGTCTGAGCATCTGATGCAAAATGGCATCCAGCCTGGGAAAAAAATGGGAGCTCTTCTTAAAGAAGCGGAAAAGATCAGCGTGAACCTAGGGATAGAAGATCCAGTCCGGATAATCGATCTCCTCAAAAATTCTCCCCTTTGGCATAATTGACCCATGTTGATTAAGAAACTATCTGTCGCAGTTGCATTTTTTGTTCTGGCATGCTCATTGTTCATTGGGCTTGACCGATTTGCCCATCATAAAAGGTCTCGCTATTCACCGGGCTGTATCACTTCTTCCTATTCATCGCCTGAATGGGAAATTCCAGCCTCCGTTATCGATGATCCGAAGCTGATCGATCACATTTTAAGCCAAAAATTCACCTATTTTAATAAAGGCTCTCAAGCTTACGTCTACATTTCTGAAGACAAGAAGTACATTTTGAAATTCCTAAAGCAGGACAAGCTGCATCCTAATTCATGGCTGGCTTATCTGCCTTTTTCCTTTAATCCCTGGTATCAGAAAGGCCTTCTATTAAGGAAGAAGCATCAAAGCACTTTTAGAGCCATCAAGACTGCCTTTTTCGATTTTAAACAGGAAACCGGTCTTCTTTACGTTCATCTCAATAGCACCAACAATTTGAATAAAAAGATCACGATTTTTGATCGGAGAGGCAATGCTCATCTGGTCGATCTGGATAAAACAAGCTTTTTGGTCCAGAAAAAGGCAAATTTGATCTACGTGCGGATCACCGAGCTGATGTCCCAGGGCGAAACGGAACGAGCCAAACAGATCATCACATCAGTATTTTCTCTGATTGATCTACTAGGGAAACGGGGTGTTGTCGATAATGATCCGATCTTGCGCAAAAATTTTGGGTTGATCGACGACCGGGCCGTTCAAATCGATATCGGCCGCATGCGGATCGACCCGTTAAGGATCCAGTCTCTCCAGTATAAGCACGAGGTGGCCAGCATTACCAAGAGCTTCAAAACATGGATCGAAAAGAACTATCCTGAACTGTTGGAGCACTTCGAAGCGAACCTTAAAGAGGTTTCCAGCTTTTGATCACAATTACCTGAACCAGTCGCCCAACTCAGCTTGCCTGCACAATTGTCCTTTTGAAACCATTCCCATCCATTCCCCTTGAACGGTCCGCATGAAGCCGACATGGTATTATGCAGCATGGCAGTTTTGCAACTGCCTCATTTTTCTAAGATGGAGTTAATGGCAAAGTGGGCTTCGTCTTGGATGATCGGAACAAGCTCTGGATAGTGGGTCTGCGCCCAATGGTCCATTGCTTCTGCGATCCGTAAGACTTCTCTTTGGTAGTGGTGTGGCTGAGCAATTGCGTCATCTGGTACAAGGCTTCCGCAATCGATGATCATCGCTTTGTCCTCAATAAATCCATAATTGTTCCGGACTCCGATATCGAGGTCGGCGAGCCCTTGCTCGCAGCGGGCAATAACAACATTCAGAAGGGAGCGGATACAGCGGTGGACCCGTTCTTCTTCCCCTTGTTTCATCAATTTGACCAAATGGTCGTAGACCCTAACAGCTTTTCTTTGCAAAAAGAACTCTTTTGAATCGAGGTCGACGAGATATTTTTTTCCGCTTTTGTCATACAAGGTCGCTTTTGTCCTAAGGTCCCGAGTTTTGTTCAAGTGGATAAAGAGGAGCCCGGTCTCATCTTGAAGGTTGTCATAGCAAGACTTTATGCTGGAAAACACCTCGTTGATCAGTTGCTTTCTCTTTTCGACATTATTAAAGCGGTAATTTTCAAGAAGGGAAAATGGGAAATCGTTCAACCAATCTTTGGGGAGCAATTGGTGCATTTTGAAAAATTTTAAGACAAACTGACCGTCTTCACTTTGAAATACGTAGCACTGCTCTCCAGACCCCAAATAATAAAAAGGCTGGGAAAACACATTCGTTACAAAACAGTGTATCTCCTCTTGATTCAAAGGAGGAACGCCCCACATTTCGTTATAGGTCAGTTTTGAGGAGATCTTTTCAATGTTGAAACCCTGCGACCGGCAGCAAAAAGCAAGTCCTACCCCTAAGATAACAATAGGGAGCATCATGACTAAAAAGAGGGATTTGCTGCTCTTTTGCTTTTTCTTCATGGAGGTGAAGCGCCTAAAAAATGTTGTAATTTGGGGTGCGCGAAAAAGATAACAAAACAGAAAAGCAAATGCAATGGAATTAATTTTTTATCTGGAAGAGAAAACTTGTCGCCTTAGAACTATCGCTAATTTTGAGGTTTGGCGCTGATAAACTTCTCTGGATTTTCTGCTAATGTGATCTTGCATCCATCGCTGCACAAGTTGTATTCCGTACCGTTATGGACATAAGAGTCGACTCCATTGATCGGTTTTCCTGATACAGGGCAATTTGTATTTCCAGCATTGGGAATTGATGTCTCAGCGGCGCTCCCTACCTCTTCAGCATTTGTTAGCGCGCAGCAGGAAAGGAATAAGGTAAATAGCATTGCTTTCTTCATAAAACCCCATATTTTTCAACTTGTTCTAACAAGATTCTATACCAACCAGGGAGTTTTTTTTCTATATGCAAGAGCAGATTTCCTGTAGGATAGTTCTAAGAGACTGTTAACGAATTTAGTTTCTGTCGATTTTTTGGGCTTTTTCAGAAAATTTTACGTCCGTTTGTTCGGGGTTATATCAACTTTCGTATATTACCCCCAACAAACGGACGTAAAATTTGCGAAAAATTCTCAAAAAAACGACGAAACCTAAATCCGTTAACAGTCTCTAAAACTTAAGGGAAATCGATGACTGCAAAAATTCGGGCTCTTTCGGAGCAGACCATCAATCAGATCGCAGCTGGAGAGGTGATTGAAAATCCTTCTTCCGTTGTGAAAGAATTGCTTGAAAATAGCATCGATGCGGGAGCTACGCGTATCATCATTGAAATTGCAGGAGGAGGACACCAACTCATCCGCGTTTCTGACAATGGAGCCGGAATGGGAAAGGAGGATGCATTACTTTGCCTGGAAAGACATGCGACATCCAAAATTAGCAAGGCGGACGATTTGTTCGTATTGGCAACGATGGGTTTTCGGGGAGAAGCCCTGGCATCGGTTGCATCAATTGCGAAAATGCGGATCGTGACAGCGGAAGAAAATGCAACAGGGACCGAGGTTGAGGTGGAGGGAGGAAAGGTTGTCCATGTAGGCGAGGCCTCCCGGGCAAGAGGAACAACCATGGAAGTGCGCTCCCTTTTTTACAATGTCCCTGCGCGCAAAAAATTTCAAAAGTCTCCAGCTGCATCTGTTGCCGATGTGACCAAGGTCGTTACGCAGCAGGCGCTGGCGCACCCTGAGATTGGATTTGAATTGATTGTCCAAGACCAAACGGTCTTTTCCGTTCCTGCAATTCCTCAGGGAAAAATGCTAGAGTGCCTCTGCCAGAGGAGCGCTGATCTATTGGGCTCGCAATTCCAAACAGATGTGCTTAAGATGGATATCACACAGGGAGCTTGCAAGATAAAAGGAGTGGTCGGATCGCCTCTTACCCATCGCCATAACCGTTCCGGACAGAACTTATTTATTAATCGCAGGCCAGTTTCCTGTCCTTTAATTTCTTTTGCGATACGGGATGCTTACGGCACCCGTCTCCCTTCCGACCGCCACCCCATCTTTTCTTTGCATTTGGAAATCCCTTCCTACCTTGTGGATGTCAACGTCCATCCGCAAAAAAAAGAAGTGCGCCTTCGCGATGAAAGGGGGTTGCGCGAGAGTATCCAGAAAGCTGTCCATTTGGCTTTGCAGCACAAGGAAGGCGCTTTGGAACTCCAAGGGAAGAGCGAGGCGGTTGCAACTTCTTTTGCTCCAAGTCACAAGCCCTTTGATGCTTTTCCACCTCTGAAAAATGTTGATGATCAGGTCTTCGAAGCTGGCTTTGAGAGCTCCAATGGATTAGGCATGCAGTTCTTATGCGAGGAACCGGGGTATCGTTCTTCTCCCGGGTTTGAGGAAAAAGATCTTCCAGCTTTCCTTTTCCGAGAGGAAAGCAATCCCCTTGGCCAAGAAAAGCAGCTTCCGATGGTTCTCTCATTCCAAACGATTGGAATATTCTCCCATTATCTAATCGTAGAACCGAACATCGAACTTACAGGTTGCGGTACCTCATCAGATAAGGGGGGATTTATCCTTGTCGACCTCTATGCAGCGCAATCGCGGATCCTATTTGATGCTTTTGTCAATGTTTCTAATGGGCCTGCAGAGCGCCAGGGGCTTCTGATCCCTGCAGTCCTCACTGTATCGATCGAAGAAGAGATCCTGCTGCATGCATACGAAGAAGAGATGGTTAAAATCGGGTTTGACATCCGTCAGTGCGGGAAAAGTAAGTTCATCATTGATGCGATACCGCCAGCTATCGAACCCGGACAAACGCTCGATGCTTTAAGAGAAATTCTCGTTGAACTGAACGTGGGGCAGCCAGGACGCTTAAGCGCAGAAGAGAAGCTGCGGAAGCTGGCCCAGGCAGCATCCCGATTTGCTCGCGGACGGAAAAAGAGCTTTATGTTACAAGAGGCTCAAGAGATCCTAAAACAATTGATGCTGACGTCAAGCCCTAGCTTTTGTCCGAAGGGCAATTTAACGATGATCCAGATGAGCCAAAATGAGATCGAAAAAAAGTTCAGCGGTTGCAGTTAATCAGACTTCATTGAGTAATCGGCTGCAATGCCTTAAAAGGAAATTGTCTGCAGAATCAATCGATGTTTGCTTGATTGATTCCCCTTTGGACCTGCTCTATTACACGGGACTTACGCTTTCGGCTGGGCATTTGATCGTTACCCGAAAGTCTGCCTTCCTTTTTGTCGATGGAAGATACGTTCAAATGGCAAAAGAAAAAGCGCCGATGCAGGTCTTTTTGGACGGCCCCGGCGGTTTTGAAGGGGTGCTTAAGAGAGAAAACGCCAAGAAAATGGCGTTTGACAGCAGCCGCGTCCCCTATGATCGTTTCATCGGGTTAAAAAAGAGGGTTAAGCCCATTGGAGTCCAATTGATCCCAGATGCTCAGCTTTTTCAAGGGCTGAGAGCCATCAAAGATGGGGAAGAGATCGAAAAGATGCGGCGAAGCGCACAGCTTGCCTATAAGGGCTTTTTGTTTATTCGGGGAATTTTAAAGGCAGGGATTACCGAACGAGAGGTTGCCAGGAAATTTGAGATTTTCTGTTTGGAACAAGGAGCGGAGAAGCTTTCTTTCGAGCCGATCATCGCCTTTGGGAAAAACAGCGCCATGCCCCATTACAGGCCTCAACAAGTCCCCTTAAAGACAGGAGACATTGTCTTGATCGATATCGGGGTCGTACTGGACAAGTACCATTCAGATATGACCCGCGTCCTCTTTTTCCAAAAGCAGGATCCGTTTTTTAAAGATGTTTATGAAGTTGTCCTCGGTGCACAGAAGGCAGCTCTTGCTGAATGTGTTCCAGGTGTTGGGGTAGAAGCATTAGATCTTGCTGCACGCAAGATCATGCGCAAAGCTAAGCTGGAGCCCCATTTTTTGCATAGCCTAGGTCACGGAATTGGTCTTGAGACCCATGAGTATCCCAGGTTAAGCAGCCAAAGAAAAGGTTCAAAGGTGCATTTGAAGTCTGGCATGGTAGTTACCGTTGAACCGGGCTTGTATTTCCAGGGGCGCGGTGGCATCCGCTACGAAGATACAGTTGTCGTAACCGAGTCTGGCTATGAGAATTTCTATCCGGAAATGGACAATAGGATGCTGATTGTAAAATCCTCTAGGGGAAAATAAATGAGTTTACGCTATCGATTATTCCTGTGGATTAGTGCGCTGTTCCTCATTGCAGGGGTGGTCACCTATGTCCTAGAGGTGTACATCACAAAAAAGGAGATGGAAAAAACACGCGCCCAGCTGAAAAAAAAGGTGATCGATATCAATGAAGGCAAGCGCAGGCATCTTGAGAAATTTCTGGAGACCGCAATCGGCGAGAATCAGGCGAGGGTCGATGTTTTACTAGAGAGGCTGTCGAGCTATCCGGCCCAGGCAAGAGCGTTTGCCCCTACGGTGAAAAACTATGAAAAGGGAACATGGTTATCGGCTGCAGAAGTCTTGCATAATAATAATTGGGTCGACTTCATCCAAAATACCAACCAGGGCAAACTCACTTCCTTGATCATACCCCGGATTACAGCGCTGGATCATTCATTCCGAGTGGAAATCAATGACGAAATGGCTTGGATTTTAATGGGCGATCTATCCAAACATCCTGAACCTTACTTAGGAATCAGAATGCGGTTTGATTTAGGACATCCTAAGTCTACTCAAGCTTCCAATGAAATTGTCTCAAGCTCAGGGAAGATTCCAAAGGGTTATTTGCTTTTTTCATGGAAACAGCTCATGAGTCCTGATCAAGAAGCCTTGCAATCGCCTATTTTTTCAGGAGTGATTCCATCTTACCAAACGAATTTAATCGTACCTTGGGCCGATGGCACTCAACTGAACATCCCTCGATTTTACAATTCATTCCAAGGTGCTAGGAAATACGTTGAAGACGGATTGGCAAAAAATTCTGAAAATCAAGTTGGCCAAGCAAGAAAATGGATTGAAGAGGAGTTTTCACGATTAGGGCATGACCTGAACCTAGCGGTAGTGCCTAAAGATTTGTACAAAACGCTCCCTTCCCCATTTTTAAAAAAAGAATTGGATGAACTTGTGATGCGGTATGATCAGCTCTATCTGATCTGGTGTTTGGCAGTCATTAATGATACGGGAATTTTCGAAGGAGGACTCTTCTCTTCTGCATCTCCAAAAGGAGTAGCGGTCCATTTTGGCGACAACCAATACGGAGAAGGGATCCATACAAAAGATGTTTTCTATCCTGTGGAAGCATTTGATGACGCTTCTTACTATAAACAATTTTTGCCTCCGGATATCTCTTCTAATTTAAGTTCCCAGATCGCCGTTTACCGTCCCTTTAACCTGTCCCACGTCTACTTTGGAAACACAGCCCAGTTCAAGGTTAAAGAGGGAGAAGTGGAAAAGCTAGGTTATCTGACATTGGGACTTGATGCCGATGTGATCCTTGAAAAACTTGTCCTTTCGACCCATCAAACAGCCTTACTTGTATCCAGTGATAAGCTGATGGGAGGATTTTCAGATCGTGGGGGGCGGTTTGATATCAATCAGAATGCGGATCTGCCGCTCTCTGCGTTCGTGGCAAATAAATCAGGGACAATCCAATGGGGCGATGATTCCTATTATTTTATCACGATGACACCCTTTTCTTATCTCGACATCCACTTTGTCTTGTTAAACCCTGCATCGAAAGAATTTGCTCTTCTTGACAGTATGGACAAAAGCGCAACCCAAGTTGTCAATGGAATCTTAGTGCGTATCCATTTGATCGGTCTTTGTGTCTTAATCCTTGCTGTCATCATTTTACATTACCTGTCGCGCAGGATCACACAACAGATCACACAGCTTGCAACCGCAACCTGCGAGATCGGCGAAGGCCATTTGGAAGATGTCGAGATCCCGATCCCATCTGAAAAAGATACGGACGAGGTCGCTTCTCTTTGCCGCAGTTTTGAGCACATGGTCAAAGGCCTTCAAGAAAAAGAGAAGGTAAAAGCTGTTCTTAACAAAGTGGTCTCGCAAGAGATCGCCCAAGAGATCTTAAAAGGGCACATCCGTCTTGGAGGGGAAGAAAAGAAGGTGTCGATCCTTTTTGCTGACATCCGCAATTTTACAAAAATGACCCAGAGCATGTCTCCAAAAGAGATTATCGATCTCCTTAATGTCTGCATGACAAAAATTTCATTTCTTGTCGATCAGCATGGAGGCGTTATCGATAAATATGTGGGCGATGAGGCAATGGCCTTATTCGGCGCACCGGTGGAATCGCCCAACTCTGCATATAAAGCGATTTTAAGCGCCATTGGAATGATTGAAGCGCTGAGAAAATGGAACGATCAGAGAAAAAAACAGGATCTTCCGCCTGTGGAAATGGGCATCGGCATCCATACCGGTACAGTCCTTGCAGGAAATATGGGAGCGGAAAATCGGCTGAACTATACCGTGCTTGGGAGCAATGTCAATTTGGCATCTCGGCTATGCTCGGCAGCGGAAGGGATGGAGATATTAATTTCAGAAAGTACTTTGAAAGAACCTATGGTCATGGATAAAATCTTTTACGAAGAAATTCCTCCAATGACCTTTAAAGGATTCGACCTGCCAGTCGTCGTCTACCGGGTCAAAGGGTTTAAATAATGGAGCCAATTGAAAAACATGGAAGCCGGGAAAAATCGATGATTTTGAGTCAGTTTGCCAGCTGCGTATGCAGCCAAAGCTCTGTTCCCGAGGACATGCTCCTAGTGAGTAGGACACGGGAACAGGGTGGCAAAATGGCTCAAAAGGGCGATTTTACCGGTTACCTGAGTTTCAATTGGCTCAATGGATTCAATGTATGATCAAAGGCCTTAACTTTCGGCAGAAGATCTTATTCAGCCAAATTGTGCTATTCATTGCCTTTATCCTTTGCGCATTTCCCTTTATCGGCAGAACCGTCACACATATCGTTTTCGATACCCTCCGCTACAATAGCTGCGGCTTGATCTCCGTACTGGAACAGTCTCCATCGGAAGAGCAGATGGTCCATACCCTGCAAAATATGGACAACTCGATCTTTTTTGGCGCGTCGCTTTTTGATGATACAGGAAGGATCCTTTACGATTCTTCCCTTGGATCCTTTACCGATGAAAAATATGTTCCCTTTTATCCTAGCCTCCATGAAGAGGTCTTGGAAGCTCTGCACAAGAATGTTGTCTACAGAGTGGGCTCCTCCAATGTCACCCATGTGAAGCTGGCCTATGTGATCATGGCTTTTGAGGCGCATGGCCATACGTACATATTAAGGACTTCGTTTTCCTATGCCCAAGTTGAAGCGTTTGCTCAAGAGTTTAAGTTTTGGTATTTGGTTTTTTGCTTTTTAGCCATAGTCTTTTTTGGAGCCTTGACTTGGCTGGTTTTCCATCGGATCAACTTTCCGATCCAGCAGATTATCACGGCAATCAAGCCTTATCAAATGGGCAAAGTCGACACTGTCCCCGCTATCCACTTAAGCAAAACAATTGATCATGAAGATGATTTTTATAAGTTGGCTCAAACCCTTAATTCCCTTTCCGATCGCTTGCGCCTCCAAATCCAAAATATTACCGATGAACGCAATGAGAAAGAGGCCATTTTGGAGTCCTTAGGCGAAGGGGTGATTGCCGTTGATGCCGAAATGACAGTGCGATATATCAATTTCGTCGGCAGCAAGATGATCGGGATCCCTAAACGCCATGTTCTGACAAAGCCTTTTCCCGTCATTCCCGATAAGCCGATGACCCCCTTATTGGAAAGGTGCCAGCAAATCCTCATCGCTTGCCAAGAGAAACAGGCTATCTTGACCGATTCGATCACTTTGGGAGAGAACAAGAAGATTTATTTGGACCTGATCGCAGCTCCAAAATCGCAGCGCAATGGGGCCATCCTTGTCCTCCAAGACAAATCCAGCCATTACCGCGTCTTAGAAATGGGTAAAGATTTTGTTGCCAACGCATCCCATGAACTCCGCACGCCGATAACCATCATTAAAGGTTTTGCTGAAACCCTTCAAGATATGCCGGAACTTCCGCGGGAAATGATGGTCGACATCACCGAAAAGATTGTGCGCAACTGCCAACGGATGGACAACTTGGTCAAAAATCTATTGACCCTTGCCGATATCGAAAATCTTCCAGAGTCCCGTTTTCAAGAGTGCGACTTGGGCCTTCTTATCGAAAACTGCCGGCAAGTTGTCCTCGCCGTATATGAAACTGCCAGGATCGATATCGACAAGATAAAAGAACCAGTTGCTGTGTTTGCCGATCCTGATATCTTGGAACTAGCCATCATCAACTTGCTCGATAACGCGTGCAAGTACTCGACTCCTCCTGCCCATATCACAGTCAAGATCGATCAGGCGGAAGAAGAAGTATCGGTCAGCATTTCAGATCGAGGTATCGGGATCCCCGAGCAGGATTTAGAAAGGATCTTCGACCGTTTTTATACTGTGAACAAGGCCCGTTCGCGCCGTCTTGGAGGAGCAGGGCTTGGACTCTCGATCGTTAAGACGATCATAGAAAAGCACGATGGAACGATCTCCGTTTCATCTGAACTCGGAGTAGGGACGACGTTTACGATCTTCCTTCCCGCAAACCGCTCCTTTTCATAAGACCTCTTGCATAACTCGCTTGTCTGGAAAATTTGGAGGTTTTCTAACAGGTTTTTAGAAACCATATTAGTTTCGGATCCCATGAACGAGACGACTGAATAAAGTCGGCGAATGAGCGGGATAAAAACCTGTATAAAAAGAACGATTTTAACCGGCAAATGGAGTTGCTCAAGAGATCTATAAAATTTCTCGTGTGAGAACAAGCCCAGTGGATTTATCCGATCCGGCAATTTGGTTTTTTCGAGGGATCTGCTTGCGGAACGAAAGGAAAGGTTCGAGCTGTGTAAGAAGGTTAGCTAAAGATGGATCTCGTAAAAGCAGCTCCTGAAGGTCCTCTTTCGAAGAAAAATGGCGTTTTCCTGTCTCGTCCCAATGTTTTTTTTCTTCAGCTAGAAGTTTGTCGGTAATTTTAGATCCGAAGGCAGCCTGCAGCAAAGGGACAGATGCAAAGCAAAAGTGGATCGTGTTTTCTTTTTTTTCTGAGGCAATGCTCAAGAAGTTGCCTAAAGGAGCAATCCCCCTTTTTTTCGCTCCAAGCTCAAATTGGTTTGTGCCTTTGAGCATTTTGTAGTAGGTCGCTTGCAAAGCGCTATCATCGGGAAACAAGTCGGTCAGTCTTTCTCTCTGAGAGCTTTTTTTCCCTTTTGCAATCATCGCGTCCAATATGGCCTTTTCCCAGCCTTTTTGAGGCTTTTCCGGAAGAAGAACAGACCCTTCGTACAAAGTTCGGATCAATTCGGCTGCAATCGGGTAAAGAGGGTGGTGGTGCACATCGATCACTGCATCATCAAATAGCGCAGAGATGTTTAGTTTCGATTCTTCAAGGGGAGGAGAGATGGCTCGCATCGAATAATAGGCTGGCTTTGTTTGCTTTTTACTTCTCGACTTTGAGCGGTTGACATGGGCCTTGGACGCATAGGAGCGGAGGGCAAGTCGATTGTGCAGCTGCGTTTCGATGCGGAATGCGGCGCCAATGCTCCGTTCTGCAATCGTTATCGACCGGGACTCTTTAAAAAAAGTCATGCTCAAACAAGAGAAGACAATGATGAATCCAATGATCAATGGCAAGATGTTCATGGGCTCGAGACCATTATTTCATAGGTGATTGGAGTATCTTGAGGAAAGAAGAAAGCGCTTTGCAGCACTTCTTTCGGCAGATCGCAAAACGACCAGTTGATTTTAAAGAAGGGAGGGAAGGGATCTTCTTTTTTCCAATCGCTTTTCCACTCTTTTTTCTTGGGATCGAAGAAATTCATACAAAGCCCCTCCGTATTTTCAAGAAGGACCTCATTGCGGATTCCTCCATTTGTTCCCCAGCTAGCAAGACAGAGCTCCCGGTTTGCATTGAGGTAGAGCATTCCCGTCACATCGTCGCAAAATTCCAGGCTGCGATCGACCCCGTTATTAAAAGTGAAGATCAAGCATGTTCCAATAGCTTGGGGATGGAAACCTGTGTAAAAGCAAGTCTTTTCCGCAGCGGATGTTTTAGCAAAAAGATGGACGAGCCTCTGCCTCATCAGCTCGACCGACAAACTGTTTTTTTTAAGCTCTTGGGCAGCGATCCTCTTTTTTGAGGCCTGGTAATAAGTCGTCATCAGCGCAGACATAAGGATGGCTGCCAAAGATAGGGCGATCATCACTTCAAGAAGAGTAAGGGAATAACGCTTAGTTCGAATTAGCATAAATTTTTTTGTGAGGCAGCATAGGATCACAGAGAATTTACAGAACTTTCTCTGAAGTAACTACGATAAGCAGAGCTTCTTAAAAAAACAATCATATCGATCTGGTTGCAAAGTTAATTTAGAAACTTTGCAACCATCTTTTCTCTATTTTTTTAAGAACCGGCGATGAGGTTTGAGGGCGAACCAGGCTAAAGCGATCCCTAAAATGAGATAGATCGCCAGGCTCGCTCCATCAGGCAGCAGCGCGTTGGCTGTGGCAGGAATGATCCCAAGGACTGTCAGTAGAGCGATCACAACGCCGGTGACCGCATCGCCTGCAACAAGTCCGGATGCGCCGAGGACGCCTCGCTGGGAGGCCGATGGGTTTTTCTCATACCGCTTGACGATCAGCGATGCAAGGCCGCCGATCATGGTGGCTGTGCTCAACGAAAGCGGAAGGTAGAGGCCCAATGCAAAAGGGAGGATAGGCAGCTTTAACAGTTCTAAGATCAGTCCGATGATGACGCCAACGATCACAAGGGTGAATGGAATATCGCCGCTGATGACCCCTTTAGCGATCAACGCCATCATGGTGCCTTGCGGCGCCGGCATTTGCGCTGAGCCGAAGCCATAGGCTTTATCGAGCAGATATAGAGTCCCTCCGATTGCAAGGGAAGGGAGGATAACGCCAATGATCTCGCCGATCTGCTGAAGCCTAGGAGTTGCGCCGAGCAAGAACCCTGTTTTGAGGTCCTGCGATGTCGTGCCGGCTAAAGCGATGGCGACGTTAGCGACAACGCTCATTGTTAAAGCGGCAATCAGGAAGATCCTTTCTGTCCATCCTAAGGAAACAAAGATGAGGCAGGTGACAAGCAAAGTCGTGATGGTCATTCCTGAAACGGGGTTCGATGTGCTCCCCACGATCCCGACAGTCAGCGAGGTAACCGCGACAAAGAAAAAGCCTAAAATGACTAGAAGGACAATCGTTAAAAAGTTCATTGGCAGTCCTGGGAACAGCCATAGTGTCAAGATGATGGCGATGGAGCCGATCAATAGCCAGCGCAAAGAAATGTCCCGATCAGTCCTTAAAGCGGCGGTTCTAAAGTTAAGTCCCTGAAAGAGCTCATCAAATCCTATCCGCAGCGTTTTGCTGATCAGCGGAGCGATCTTGAAAAGGCTGAGCAATCCGCCGATGGCAACTGTTCCGGCGCCAATGTAACGGATGTAATTCGACCAAATATCGTCTGTTGACATCTGCATGATGGGGACAGTTGCAGGATAAATAATCGCTTCTGTATTCGCTGCGAACAAACGGATCAAGGGGATGATCACCCACCAGCCGAGAGCTCCGCCTGCTAGCAGCAGACCGGAAATCCTAGGCCCGATCAGATAGCCAACGCCAAGCAGCGCAGGAGTGCAGTCCATGCTGAATTCTGAGCGTTGGAATGGGGCAATGATCCAAGAAGGAACCTCTTTAAAAAAGTAAAAAGCGCTGGAACAGAGCTTATGGACAGCGCCGATAATAATTCCTAAAAAGGCCATCAGAGCTTTTGATCGGGAAGATTCTCCCGATTTTAGGATCTCTGCGCAAGCCGTCCCTTCTGGAAAAGGGAGTTTTCCATGTTCTTGAACGATGATGTAGCGGCGCATGGGGATCATGAAGAGAACGCCCAAAACTCCTCCAAGCGCAGAAAGAAGGAAGATTCGGCTTGGCGCGGGGCGCTCTCCTAATAAAAAGAGAGCTGGAACAGTGAAAATAACGCCGGCAGCCAATCCCTCGCCGACTGATGCGATCGTTTGGACGAGGTTGTTTTCTAAGATTGAGACGCCTCGAAAGAATGTCCTGAGGATCGCCATGGAGAGCACAGCTGCAGGGATCGATGCGGAAACTGTTGTCCCTACCTTCAGTCCCAAGTAGGCGTTTCCGATTCCGAAGATCAGCCCGAGGATCATCCCCAGAATCACAGCCCGTACAGTGAATTCGGGAGTTTTAACATCTTTGCTTGCAACGTATGGCTTATGAACAGACATAGCTCTCCAAAAAATGAGATTTTCGCTCAATCTCAACATGCAAATAAAAAAAATTTTATTCTAGTTTTTTATTTGTCTAGGAGCTCCGGTCATTGTCTGACCGGTAGCCGTTTTTAAGCTTTAAGCTGCATCGGGAATTTCAACTTCGCTGATAGAGGGTTTACCAGGAACTTGTGTGCAGATCGTAATGTGGAAGTCATGACCTTTAAGCTTAGGCGAAAGGCCGTAGTGGGTTCGCAAGTTTTCCAGCTCTGGACAAGAGACGGCCAGTAGCCATAGTTTTTTCATTTTTCCATCTGTGTTTACCTTCACAGTACGAAGATTAATGACTGAAAACGTAAACTCTTGACCGAGCTCCTTAATTTCCCAAATCTCATTGTCAATGAGCTCATTCTCATAGATCACGCTGATGTGCGGGCCAATTCCATTCTTGCTCGTGCAATGGCGTGGAGGCACAAGATTGCCTGGAGCTTCGATGAGGGGAAGGATTTCAGCAATATAGTCTCTAGATACTTCAACATAAAGATACCCATTGTCTTTTTGCTTTAATGTTCCCTTTTGCTCCAATTGAAGGGCCTTCTCGATTACTGGATATTGATATTCGATCTGATAGTCTGATGTAAAAGAAACAGAAACGGAAAAGACTGCAAGAAGCGCAGCAATGATAAATTTTCGGAACCACATAAACTACTCCTGTAATCCGCAATGATATGCGGTTCCTCGAGCACTATAGAAGTTTATTATAAAGAATGCAACCAACAGGATAGTGCAGGACCGATGCTTTTAATTTGCTAAGCTCTCAGTCAGGAAGAACCATCAACGATCTCGATTTGGACTCATCCTGTCTTTGCTGAGCTGGAGGGGATTCTAAGCACGTAGACTTGGTGGCGGAAGGCAGTTTTGTTACTCGAAGATTTTATTGTCGGGAAAAAATGGGGATCGTTGATCGACTTGTATTCAAGCTCGATGGTGATCAAGCGGTGCTGTTCTTGGTTCTTCCCTTCTTTTGTGCGAGATGTCCATATGTTGCAGGTCCTTGCAAAGTCCCGCTTGCCGATCCCTTTAAGCTGAACGGCCTGAATATCTTTTATAAGCTGTGTTTTCTCATTCCGTTTGCAACTGAGCTCATCCCATGAAATCTGGTTTTGGAAGAGCTGGGCCTCGATATCGGCAAAGGCAAGGTCTGCAAGGCGCTGCAGCTGCATTCTTTGGCAGCTTTTGATTTCCTCGCTTAATGCTTTAAAAGGGAGCTCAACAAGAGGCAGGATGCAAAGGGTGAACAATGAGAGCGCTATTAAGAGCTCTAGGAGTAGAAAACTTTGTTTTTTTTTAGCGGGTCTAAACTTGGCCATAAGTAGAGTTTAAATCCAGGACTTGATTTGTTCCACTGAGAAATTATACACATCGTGATTCAAAAATCGGGTTTGACTTTGCAACCAGTTCGTGCCCAAGGGCACTTCACCTGCTTTGCAATGCGAAGGTTCATTGAACCTTCTCGTGTATCCGCAGCCTTTAGTCCCGCCTGCATCGACCATGTGTATTCACATGGCCTGCTTCGGCGACGGCTGAAGCCTGGGCCAAATTCTGGGCGCCAGCTTTGCCAAATTCCAATTTTTGAATCCCTCTGTGTATAAGCCAATAACATTGACGAGATATTCTGGAAGGAAGTATCCTTGTTGGTGTTGATAAGAATTTTTTTATTTTGGAGAATAATCATGGAGCTACGCGGAAGGGCTCTTTTTAATCTGCTACGGATCAGCTGGCTTGAGGATCCTAAAATCAAAGTGAAGCCCTGGCAAGTTGAAGATTACCGCTGCCTGCCCACCGATAAGCTCTTTTCACGGCTGAAAGAATTAGGGATTGTCTTGGACGAACAAGGCTTTGCAGCCTATGCAGAAAGCTGCGATTCTCCAGAAGACCTCGTCGAATGCCTTTGGGTTGATGAAGAAGATCTCGATAAGCAAGACGCATCTTACCTGATCCTTTTTGAGCTGTGGCGCCGCCTTCTTCCCCATAATCAGTCTCTCTCCATATTTTGCGACGAGCTCGATCAGATGATCGAGCAATATGACCAAGGAACCCTCGAAGATGAAGAATCCCTTCAAAAAGCTCTTGAGGACTTGGAAGATATTCTTGATGAGGCAGCAGACTTAAGCGGCTCCCCTGTAAAAGTCTTTGAGGACCTGTCTCAATTCTACGCTCACGACCTTCATGGTTTTCTCTACGATTATATTTCCGACCAGATCGAAACGGGCGAGGAGACTTACGCTTCTGAGTTGATCAATGCGTTTTATGAGTTCATTCCAGACAAAAAATGGTTCGACCTATTGAAAGCTTGGTTATTTGCCAGCATGGACGTTGAAGAGCTCAATCGCGTTGCAGGCCGCCTTTTGGAAGAATTGCTAGATGAGCCAGACCTCGACTTGCTGTTAGAAATCGCTAAGTTCCTTGTTCATCGCGGCGACGTGCGCTTGTTCATGCAAGCTGCCCGCCACGCAATTGAACTGCTTAAAACGGAAGAGCAGTTCCAGCAGCTTCTCCGGCTGATTGCCGAATACTACCGTTGTTTAGATAAAGATGACGAGGAGAAGTATATCCATCAATTGATTCAAAAGCGGGTTAAGCATGACCTGCGAATGCCAGTCGATCCTTCCGATTCGACTTTGCAGCACATCTTAGGAATATCCAAACTTTAGGGCCTATCGTCAATTCAGTTTCTGCCGATTTTACAGCGCATCTGAGATCTTCTAGTTTTACATGAGATGCTGATGATGGAGCGTTAGAAACAAATCATTACGCTCGTCTTTGTTTTCAATAGGGGTTGCAATGATCCGCTTCCAAATCTCCAACGATTTTTCGGGCAGGTGCATCATGATAGGAGGGAGGATCCCGACGTAAAGGTGAGGGCGAGGAGAAAGGAATGTATCCTTTGTTTGTTGGATCAGGACTGTGTAGTCTTTAGATGGCTTTAGCGGATAGTTTTCATCCCAGTACCAATGGGCCTCGATATACTTAAGATCGACCTCATGCAGACTTTTATTGTGTTCTAAACAAAGAATTTTTCTGGCTTCGTGCAACAGCGGATCGAAAGTCTTTAATGCTTTCTGCATCAGTTCGCTGGAAGCAAAAAATTTCTTAAGAAAACGGGTGATGGCAATGCAATCGGAATAGGCGTATTCCACTTTTTCAGGCACAAAACCGCAATTCAAGTAGAACAATTGAGATCCGGCGATGCCCATGACTTTGACCCTGCCTTCAAGTCCGAGGTGTAAGCTTTCTTCGATGGTCTTTTCTAACAGAGACCGTCCAATTTGATGGAGCTCCCGTTTGCAAAGGTTATCGAGGCGGTCGATCCAGATAAAACGTTGAGTTTTCCCTTCATAGCAATCTTTTCTTATTGATAGGTACAAAGCTCCGACTGGGTCTTTTTCCAGAGGAGTTGTAGCAGAAAATCGAAGCGTGCGAAGTACAGATGTGGTCGGCTCGTCTAAGCAAGGAGCTGGACTATCGGCATTAGGTCGCAGTTCGAACTCTTCAGGATAAAGAGGGGAACTTGAGGACTCCCGAGCGATTGTGCCAGCGATAGCATTGCCGGCGTTGTCGGTGAAGAAAACAAATTTTTCTTCCTCGATCATAGGTGTAGCAGCTCTTATGGCCATGAGAACACCTCCATCGGAGTAAAGTCGATATAATCGCACGAAGCGAAAATGTATGCAACACCACGAGCTTTTCCGAAGGAGAGGGAGTTTTGTTTGACATTGTGAAGATGGCCAAATACGCAGATATCAATTTTAAAGTGTTCCAGAATTTCAGAGGCCTTGGAGGGTTTAAGATCTGGGCCGATCGGGGGATAGTGGGTAAGAGCGATCCTTAATTTGGCCTTTGGATCGAGCTGGCTAAGCGAAAGCTTCAATCGCTCAAGCTCTCTTGCAAATACTTTTTCCTCTTCCTCTTTTTCTTTGGACAACTCTTCGGGCGTTTTTTTCTTAGCAAGGGGATTTTCCTGGAAGATGATGTAGTTATTAAACGAGTACTCGGGCGTATCCCATAATCGTGATCCGCCGATGGCTACATCGTTCCAGTTCAAGGCATTGTTCTGGACGAAGCGGATCGAAGGGGGCATCACCTGCGCCATCTTCGAGGAAGAGCTCCACCAATAGTCATGGTTGCCTTTTAAAAGGATCTTTTTTCCCGGGAGGGCATCGATCCATTTCAGGTCTGCGATCGCCTCATCAAGGCGCATCGCCCATGAGATATCTCCTGGAATCAAGACAAGATCATCGGGAGAAACGAGGCGCTTCCAGTTGTCTGCGATTTTCTCGGCATAACCTTTCCAAGCAGGTCCGAAGGCTTCCATCGTTTTTGCAGGAACCCCAAACGCAAGATGAGGATCGGAAAGGGCCCATATTTTCATAATTAAAGTGCAAAATTGTCAGGGAGTATTGTTCCCGATGAGACAATGATAATTCCATCTCGAATAAAAACGCCATCCCCATCATATTTTTGGAGGCGATTTTTATTGGTCAGCTGGACATTGTTTCCGATTTGCGTGTGTTCATCGATGATCGTATTCTCAATGGTGCAGTTCTCGCCGATGAAAAAATCTTGGGGAAGCGGCGGCGATTGATGCAGAGGGGCAGAATAGAAATGGTTGCCCATGATGATCGAATTGCGGATGACAGTCCCTTTTTTCACATGGACCCGAAAACCTATGATGCTGTTGGTAATCTCTTTTCCCTCAATCAAAGCTCCTTGGCTGATCAAAGTGTCCTTAATGACGGTCTCTTTGATTAGGGGGCTCGGCAAGTTCTGGGGATGGGTGAAGATCGGATTTTTTTCATCGTAGGTGTTCAAACAATTCTTCTGGGAAGTCAGGGCTAAGTTCGCCTTAAAGTAGGACCCGACTGTCCCGATGTCCTCCCAATATCCCGAATAAACATAGGCGGAAGCTTTGCCTTCCTTGACTTTCAAAGGGATCAAGTCCTTGCCAAAATCATCGCCGGGAGTATTTAAAAGAGAAAATAAAGCCTCTCGCTTAAAGACGTAGATCCCCATCGATCCTAGGTAATGCTGCGCCTGCAAATTTTTATGCGGGTGGTTTTTTAAGAAGCTCTTATCTAAAGCAAATCTCTTAAGGACGTTCGGATCGGTCGGCTTCTCGACGAATTCCAGGATCTCATTGTTTGCATTGATGTTCAGCAGTCCCATCCTTTTGGCCTCGGCTTCCTCGACAGGAAGAGAGGCGACGACGAGGTCGGCATCGCTTTTTTCAGCAAACAGGAGCATTTCGTGCAGATCCATATTATATAACTGGTCGCCGGAGAGGATCAGAAAATAATCGACCGAAGAGCTTTTAAAATGTTCCAAGTTCTGCCGGATCGCGTCGGCCGTTCCCTTATACCAGACCTTGCGATGGAGGGTTTCTTCCGGGCTAAGCAGAAAGATCCTCGAGTCTCGGAACAGGTCAAGTTGATAGGTTTCGAGGATATGCTGGTGGAGCCCTGATGCTAAGTACTGGGAAATCACATAGACGCTTTGGATCCGGGCATTAAGGGCATGGGAAAGAGGGATATCGATGAGCCGGTAGCGGCCTCCGAACGAGACGGCAGGTTTGCAGCGCGACTGGGTAAGCGGAAACAAACGGGTTCCTTGGCCTCCTGCTAAAATAATGCAGGAAACTTGTTGCTGCGTTTCAAATTCTTTTGTTTTCTTGGAACTCACGCCCGCCCTACGTTAACTATTTTTTTTAATTAGCACGGGAATGAATTCTTCTACAATAGCTTTTGGAATTCCTTTTAGAAATGTTACATTTTTAATGTTCGGTGGGCGTGATAGCTAGATCGGACAAACGGGCCGCAGACCATTTGTTTGACACCAGCCTTTAAGCCATATTCTTCATACTTCTTGAACTGATCTGGAGTGATGAAGGCTTTCACAAGCAGCTTGCGCCGGTCGGCTTGCAGGTATTGTCCGATCGTGATCACATCGCATCCTGCGCCATAGAGATCGTCGATCGTTGCAAACACTTCCTCTTCAGTTTCTCCGAGCCCGACCATCAGCCCAGATTTGACGAAAGGAGCTTTTGCGCTGTTTTTGACATAGCGGAGAACCTCTAGAGTGCGGTCATAGGTTGCGCGATGCCGGACGCGCGGCGTCAGGCGCCTTACCGTTTCGATGTTATGGTTGTAGACGTCGGGCCTTTCATGAAGAACCGCATCTATAGCCTTAAAATCTCCTGAAAAATCGGAGGTCAGCACTTCCATAGTGACTCCAACGCATTCATGCCGGACGGCGCGGATGATGGCTGCAATGTGGGCTGCACCTTTGTCGGCAAGGTCGTCGCGGGCGACCATTGTGATCACGACATGCTTCAGTCCAAGGTCTTTGCAGGAAAGGGCGATCCGTTCAGGCTCGTCTTCCTCGGGGGATTTAGGGGTTTTGGAAAAGTCGATATCGCAAAATCCGCAGTTGCGCGTGCACTCTTTTCCCAATGCTAAAAACGTTGCTGTCTTATGGGAATAGCACTCAAAGCGGTTCGGGCATTTCGCCTCTTCGCAGACCGTGTTCAAACGGTACTTATCTAAAATGGCATTGGTCTTGAAGAGGTTGCCACCTGTTGGAAGCTTCCTATGAAGCCAAGAGGGAAAGCGGCCGAGCTTGACCGCTTTCTCTTCTTCATTTTGCTCTGGGTTGTCAGGCAGAATGTTGAACTTTTTCACTTGGGGGCGGTGATCGAACAGCTCTTCTTTTTCCATTTATCCCTTTTTAACTTTGGGAGGAAAGTGGATCGGCGTGTCATTGGCCAGCAATGCCGCTTCCATCCATACTTCCGCAACGGTCGGGTGGGCGTGGATCGTGTCGGAGATGCACTCGATCGTCAGTTCATTGGCGATCGCAAGGCCCATTTCTGCAATCAACGTGGCAGCTTCGTGGCCGACCACTTGTGCGCCCAAAATTTGGCCGGTCTTTCTATCGACGACAACTTGGGCAAACCCTTCGGTTTCCCTTGTCGCAACCGATTTTCCAAGCGCTTGGAAAGGGAATTTGCCGACAGCCGCATCGAAACCTGCTTCTTGAGCTTGCTCTAGGGTCATTCCAACCGTGGCGATTTCAGGCATTGTGAAAATCACAGCAGGAACGGCGTTGTAGTGCATCTTAGCTTCGTTGCCGATTGCATTGGCTGCGGCGATGATCCCTTGGTGGGAAGCGACGTGGGCAAGTAAAAATTTTCCTGTGACATCTCCGATCGCGTAGATTCCCGGGACGTTGGTCTCCATCTTTTCGTTAACGACGATCGCTCCTTTGTCTCCTGTGATCACCCCGGCCTTTTCAAGCCCGAGCCCGTGGGAGATGATCTTTCTGCCGACGGACACTAAGGCCATGTCGCAGGCGACAGGAGGCTTGTCCTTTAAGCGGATGCTCAACCCCTCTGCCGTATGATCGATCCCTTCGACCATGACGTTCGTGTTGATCTCGACCCCTTTTTTGGTAAACGCCCGTGTCAGCGTCTCAGCGATGCTTTTTCCCTGCAGGAATAGGATCGAAGGGAGGGCTTCGAGGATGATCACTTTGACTCCCAGCTCGGCGTAAAGGGAGGCGAACTCGCAGCCGATATAGCCGCCGCCGATGATCGCAAGGGTTCTGGGTAGGGATGTTTGTTCCAGGATAGAGCTGGAATTAAAGATTTTTTTGTGGTCGCAGGGGAAGGCTGGGATGTCAGGAGGTTCCGAGCCTGTCGCAATAATCGATTTGTGGGCATAGACTAGGACGTTCTCA
>JAFEGU010000405.1 GCA_018239725.1 Verrucomicrobiota bacterium
CTAGGGAGAAAATCAAACAAGTACAGGAATGGCTGAATGAAAGGCCTAGACAAACACTAGGATGGAAAACGCCAAAAGAAGTATTTTATAAACTCATTGGTGCAACTGAAGTGTGACATGGCCCTCCTTGATGTCTTTCCTACATATAAATAAGGGAAATTTATTTTCCCGCTGTGAATTTTAATTCAAAAATTCAGAGCGGAAATAGCTCTGAAAGAGAAAAAGTCATTTATCCGAAACAATTCGGAGTGTTCTGGAAAAATTGTTAGTAGTAAATTTTTAGATCCATTGAACGATAGATGCCCAGAGCATATAATTTTGTAAAATTTTTACAAAGGCGAGGGCTTATGAGCGTTACTGCTGCATCGAGTGTAACGTACTATGTTACAAACAATATTGAGGATATTCGCAATGAAATTGAAGAGGGATGCGCTGTCTTTTTAGATCAAGACGACTCGCTGACCAACTCTCCTCTAATGATCGGCACTGGCGCAGGACGGCAATACATGCGGGAGCACCTTTCAAAAGAATACGATTTAAAGGCTCCCGGAAACCCCCATGACATGATCACCTACCGGATCGCTTCTGAACTGCCGACAAAGGCTGTCGAGCTAGCCCTTGCTCCGTTGATCAGCGATCTTCAAACGAATAATGTCGATGCCTTTTGTTTGACCTCAAGAGGCTCTAGTCGCTGGTATTCGACCATCATCGAAAAGATCAATGAACTTTCTGAACGGCAACTGAATAGCATAGGGATCGATTTTTCCCGCACTAAAGTTCCTGAAGCCTTCAAAAAGTTGGCGGCTTCTTTCTTTCATAATGGGATCTTTTTAACGGATGGAACAAAAAAAGCAGCATTCATCAAAGACCTCTTTTTGACAACAGGATACCGACCTTCTAAAGTCATTTTTGGCGATGACAAAGAAGATGAGGTCAAGGCGATGAAGCTGATCCTGGACTCCATGGGAATTCGCAATGCGTGCTTTCATTACACTCGGGCTGCAAGCGACTGCAAAGGATTTGATCCTGTGGCTGCTGCAATCCAACTGAAAGCATTTTATGAGGGTGCAGCGATTCCAAGCGAAGAAGAGGCCAAAGCTCGAGCCAAAGAGATGGCCGTTTCTGATCCAAACGAATATTTCAAGCAAATCATCCGGACCTATTATCCACTCAAAGTCTAGCGTCTAATTTAGGTGTTCGGGAACAGGTTGTTCATTGCTTCTTGCAGTTCATTAATGAATCTTGCTGCATGAAAGCCATCGCAGACAGCATGATGCGCTTGAACAGCTAGAGGCAGCCAAATTTTGCCATTCTGTTCGAAATACTTGCCTGTGGTAAAAATCGGCAGAAGATAGTCTGTAACCTTTGGCAAATTCAAGTTAAAGCCCGTGAAGCTTATCCAAGGAATGCTCGAAATCGTAAAACTGTTCGGCGGCATATTCGGTTTTGCCATAAAACCTTGGACCTTCTCATAATTCTGAACGTCTGACAAATACCTGTTATAAAATTCAGAGAACGATGGAGTGTACTCGGTCCAAATATTCGTAAAGATCTCGCTATCTTTGTGCAAAATTGCATAGCAAGGATGGACAAGATCGAAAACGCCTACTTTTCCATTATCATGAAGAGCTGTTCGGAACTCTTCATGCTTATTGACGATCAAAGAAAGCAAATAGATCATCGTCGGATAGAGCTTGAAATTGCGCTCTTTGATTTCTTTAAGAAGCCTAGTTAAGTCTAAATTGACTGTTATACTATAGGTGCATGTAATCCGATTGAGATAATGTTCAAAATACTCCTTGCGAGACCATGTGGAAACATCAATCTCCCTAAAGGACATGTCAATTCTCCCAATGCAACGCTTCTAAAGACTGGACACGGCGGATCTTTTCTTCAAGTTCAGAATGGTAATCGACTCCCCAACCCGCATCGATATGGATCGATCTTATGGTCTCTTTTTTCGTCATGAAAAGAAGATGGATCGGGATTTTGCCAGAGTGGGAACGGAAAGCTTTTTTTAATGAGAGGATATGGCTCATCCTGAGGTTATCGATATTCAATTTGATGGTTAGCTTTTGCGGGCCTTGCATCTTTGCCTCCTTTGGTTTTTCAACCTGAGCAGCCTTCGACTTCGCTTCGTTTCTTTTTTCTCTGAGTTCCGACATTCTGGCCTGGTTCTTGGCTCGATCGAATGCCTCATCGCAAATGCGGATCATTTCCTCATCTGCCTTCGTGAGATCGTCAAGCCATCGGCATTGGAGCTTCAGCTCCCCTTCTTGCCGCTCCAACTGGATAACTGCATACAGAAGCTGATTTTCAAGCAGCAGCAGCGCTTTTTCCTCATAGAGGTCTGGCCAAATCGGAAGCTCGAACCGATCAATCCCGTCGCTGATCGTTAAGATTGCAAACTTCCTTTGGCTCTTCGCTGAAATCTTCACCGAGATTGCTTCAATGATGAATGCAACGCGGCAAACAGAGCCGTTAGGCAAGTTTTCTAGCTCCTTTAATGGAACGCAAGAGAGCCTTTGCAAGCTGGAACGGAAATCGTCAAGCGGATGTCCATTGAGGTAAAACCCGAGCAGCTCATATTCCCTCTTTAAGATTTTTTGCTTTGAAACTGGATCTTTGACTACAGGGGGAGTATGGAAGCTCTGTTCTTTCTCATTGTCGATCAAAGAGAATAAATTCATGATCCCCTTGGCGGCATCCTTCTGATCTTTAGCAGCGGCATCGAATATCGGATCGACACTGATGAGAAGAGCAGGGCGGCTCCAACCTGTGAAATCAAAACAACCTGCTTCGATCAAGTTCTCGATCACTTTTTTTCCGACCTTCCGCGTGTCGATCCGGCGCACAAAATCATAAAGGGATGCAAAAGGGCCTGCTTTTTCTCTTTCTTCAAGGATCGCCTCGACGACTCCTTCTCCAACTCCCTTGATCCCAGACATGGCAAAACGGATCCCGCGGTCTGTAGGGACGAACATTTTTCCAGATTCATTGACATCGGGTGGTAAAATAGCAATTCCCATTGTCTGGCATTCGCGGATGACCTTAGTGACTTTAGAGAGATCATCCCGATCAGACGTCATTAATGCCGCCATCCACTCAGACGGATAATTCGCTTTGAAATAGGCGGTGACATAGCTCAAGTAGCCATAGGCAGCAGCATGCGACTTGTTGAACCCGTAGGAGGCAAACTTTTCCACCTTGTCAAAAATGCGCATCGACGTCTGTTCATCGATCCCATTATTCAAGGCCCCCAAACGGAATTTTTCCCTCTGGCGGGACATTTCATCATGATCTTTTTTCCCCATTGCACGCCGAAGGACATCGCCCTCGCCAAGCGTGTATCCTGCAAGGCGGCTTGCAATTTGCATGACCTGCTCTTGGTAGACCATAATCCCATAGGTTTCCAGCAAAATATCTTCCATGAGCGGATGGTCGATCTCGATCGTCTCCCTCCCATGCTTCCTGTTGATAAAAGAGGGGATCATCTCCATAGGGCCTGGCCGGTAGAGGGCCCCGACCGCAATGATCTCTTCAAATTTATCGATATGCAATTGCTTTGCCAAATCCTGCATGCCGGGAGATTCAAGTTGGAAGATCCCCATCGTTCTGCCCTGGTTGAGCAAATTGAACGTGGCCTGATCATCCAGCGGCAAATTCACCCAATCGATCTTCTTCCCATTTTTTTGCATGACCGCATCGACTGCGTGCTGGATCGCGGTTAACGTCTTTAGTCCTAAAAAGTCGATCTTCAACATGCCGACAGCCTCGACAGGCTTCATCGAAAACTGGGTCACCGCCATATCGGAATCTTTAGCATTGCATACAGGGATATGATCGACGATCGAGTCTCCGCAAATGATCATGCCGGCCGCATGGATCCCCGTATTGCGGACTGATCCTTCGAGTTTTTTTGCAAGATCGATCAACCTTTCCACTTCAGGATCGGATGTAGAGAGGCTCTTAAGCTCAGGATCGATTTCTAATGCCTTGTCTAAAGTCATTGTCGGATCTTCAGGAACCAACTTAGCGATCTCATTGACCCTGGCCAAAGGAATGCTCAATACGCGGCCCACATCTTTGATTGCCATTTTGGCCTTCATCGTGCCAAAAGTGATGATTTGAGCTACTTTTTCTTTCCCGTATTTGCCTAAAGTGTAATCGATCACTTCTGCCCTGCGATCCATGCAGATATCGACATCAATATCAGGATAGGAAATCCTTTCAGGATTGATAAAGCGCTCAAAGAACAGATTGAAGCGGAGCGGCTCGATATCAGTAATTCCGATCAAGTAGAGGATGATTGATCCAGCCCCCGATCCCCTTCCAGGACCCATGGGAATCCCATTGCGCTTAGCCCAAGCAATAAAGTCCCACACGATCAGTAGATAATCTCCCATTCCCTTCGGCAAAATCACGCTGAGTTCATAGTCCAACCTCTCCCGAATGACCTCTAAAGGATCTTTTCCAGGATATTTTTCTTGGACCTTGAGCAGTCTCTCCGGCGTGTAGCGGCGAGGTATCCCTTCTTCACATAGTTGCCTTAAGAAGGCCTCTGCGGCCGCCTGCCTTTCTTCAAGTGTGAAGGAGGTGTTCTGCAGCGAAGGAGGGACAAATACAGGATAATATTTCGATTTAAGGTCGAACTCGAACTGGCATTTATTTGCTATTTCCTGCGTGTTTTCAACTGCTTCAGGAATATCGGCAAATAGAGCTTGTATCTGATCGGGAGATTTAAAATAGAGTTCATGAGTCTGGGTCACTTCCCTCTTGGGGTTGCGCACCCTTACTTTAGGATTTCCATAAGAATCCTTTTCCCATATCTCGCAAGGTTCTCCCGACTGGATATTCTGAAGAACTTCATGGGCTTTCCAATCATCTCTGTCAAGGTATCTGACGTCATTGGCAGCGACACATTTTATCCCCCGCTGCTTCGATAGCTCAATCAGCTTGGAGTTGATCTTTTTCTGGCCTGAAATATAATCAAGATGCCTCTGATAAAGCCAACTCTCCTGATCCATTTCATCTTTGCGAATGTCATCTGGATGCATCTCATGGCGCAAAAGCTCAAAGTAGTAGTCCTCTGCAAAAAGAGAATGAAACCAATCGATCTCTGCGAGCAATTCCCCTTCTTTATCCAAAACAATCCATTGGGAAACGCTAGAATAATAGGGGCCCGAAAGGCACACCAGTCCTTCTGCAGACTCTTTTAGCAAATCCTTATCGATGCGCGGCGTATAGTAAAATCCTTCAAGGTAGGCTAACGATGACAACCGACATAAGTTCTTATAGCCCTGCTGGTTCTTTGCGAGCAGGACGATTGGATAGCCGGAAAACAACCCTGGGATCCGCTTTTTCTCTAAGCGGGAACCGGGTGCTACATTGAGTTCGCATCCGATGATCGGTTTGATTTTTTTGGCTTTGCACGCCTTGTAAAAATCGATAGCCCCGAACATGTTCCCAGAATCTGTTATTGCAAGAGAAGGCATTCCAAATGATGCGGCTCTTTCGGCCAGCGCTTCGACTGATGCTGAGGAATCAAGAATTGAAAACTGAGAGTGGTTATGTAGAGAGATCCAGGTCATAAGATGGTTGTCGCTAAATGATGAACTGTGCCCATCTTACTAGATAAAGTGATGAATTATCCAGATAATTTATAAAGATAGATCTTGGTTCTTGTTCTTTCTAGGAATCTGCACCAAATGGCGCGAACCGACCAGAACAACTTCTTCGTCCAGTTCGCGCTTCTGTGCAATTAAGTCTTGACGACTTCTGAAGGATCTTCCGATTTATTCACAGCAGGTTCTGCTGTGTATTTGGGGTTTGTCTTAATACGCCACAATGGAAGCAGCAGAAGGACTGCGATAGCTCCGCAAATGCATAAAGCTAGGAAAAAGCCGTACCATCCCCAAACTTCCGCTACCTTACTGATCGGATATCCTGCAGTAGCAGCACCCAAATAGGCCACCCAACCGGTAAACCCTGTTGCTGTTCCCGCAGCCTTTTTATGCGACAGCTCAGCTGCAGCCATGCCGATCAGCATTTGCGGACCGAAGATGAGGAATCCGATCACAAACATCATCAAATAATCCAGGAGGATCATCCCTTGAGGAACTAAATAGAGGCCTGCAACGGCAAAGATGACGCCCGCGCTAAACAAAACGTTAATAGGGCCTCTTCGCCCCTTGAAAATCCGATCTGATGCCCATCCTGCTGCAAGGCTTCCGCAAATTCCGCCCGCTTCGAACCAAAGAACACTCGCATTCGCCTTGATGAGGGAATACCCTTTGGTCTTCATTAAAAACAGAGCCCCGAAGTCATTGACAGCCTGACGGATGATGTACACGAAGAAATAGGAAATCGCTAAGATCCAAATATACTTATTGCTCAACACATGCTTGAATAGGATCTCTTTAACGGACAGCTCATGCTCCTCTTCCCGTTTTGCAGTGGGATAGTCATCCTTAAATTTTTCAATAGAGGGCAATCCTAGAGATTGAGGAGTATCGCGCAACCGGTTAATCAAAAACAATCCAACAACGATGCAAAGCACGCCAGGCACGTACATCGCAAACCGCCATCCCATATATTGTGCAAAAAAGCCGGCAATTAACGGTATCAACGCGCCGCCGACACTATGAGAAGTATTCCAGAAACCCCACCATGTCCCTCTCTCTTTTTGAGAGTACCAGTGAGTAAGGAGTCGGGCGCAAGGAGGCCAGCCCCACCCTTGAAACCATCCATTCAATCCCCAGAAAATTCCAAAGAAAATAATCGAGGAGGACATCCCGAACAAAATGTTCAAAATTCCCGTTAAGATAAGGCCTATCGCCATAAAAAAGCGGGGGTTCGACCGGTCGGCCAGAACTCCGCTTAAGAATTTGCTCATCCCGTAAGTTATCGATAAAATGCTGCTCAATATCCCTAGATCGCTGATCTGAAGCCCTAAGTCTTGCATCAAGACCGGCATCGCAAATGTAAAACTCTTCCGGGTAAAGTAATAGAAAATGTATCCGACATACATCCCATAGAAAATCCTCAAGCGCCAGTATTTGTAGCGCTCTTTTACGACATCAGGATCCTGAATCTCAGGCGTATGAGGGGCGGGCTTGAAAAGATCGAATACACTCACGGAGCACTCCTTCCGCTTATAATTTTTCGAAACGAAGAAAAAATTAAAGAGAAATTGGCCTTAAGTCAATCAATTTCTACCCAAACAAGACCGATCGAACCAATCAACAGAGGGGCAAAAACTTGATTTATTATTGCGCCTTAGGCATTAAAGAAATTTTATAGTCTTTAAGCCTCAAGAGCCAGCTTCTTATGAACGATTTCCAAAAATTCGTCCATCGACGGGATCCGGCGCCGTACGAAGAAATCCGGATCAACCCTATCGAAAAAGACAAACAAGGCAAAGAGGAACCTTATAAAGGTCTGCCCCCTTCAACTGCCAAGCCTCTTGTCTTCGGCTCTCTAGTCTCTTACTTTCAAAAGTTTCTTAATATTTTTTTTGGTAAAGGCAGATCACCTTTGCTGTTTTTCGATCAGCAACAGATGCTTGAAGATGTAGCTGCCTTTAAAAAGCTGCTGCAAATACTCAGCGAGGACGATCAAAGCCACAACCCTGAATACACACAGCAATTGTCTGAATTATGGCATAATCTTCTTGATGATTGCAACTCCATCCTTGCCACCTCTGATTCGGCACCTAAGAACTTAGCTAAATTAAAAGTTTTTGTTGATGAAATGTACCACTTCCCTCCCGGCGAAGACCATACTTTGGGGTATTATTTCACCGAGTATGCTGGCAAAGACTGGATCCCGTTTCCTTTTATGGAAATCCTCCAGCAACTGCATGAAGAATGCGGAGACTCACCGCAAAAGGCAACGCTGATCAAGTGGGTGGAGACGCTGAATGATATCCTAGCCGGCGCCGGCTATAAAGCCCCCACCGACAAGATCGATCTGCCCGACGACCCCACCTAACAGATCCCTTCTTTACCTTATAGAATTAACAATCCAAACTTACGAGGATCAACACCTTTATTTGCATCTCTAACTTATTAGAGGCTTTACTGTTTTCCTAAGAGACCTTATAGTTTCTATGTCATTGATTAAGATTTGGTCTGCACATGGAATACACAGCTCCCAAAGGGGTCTTCGATATTGTTCCCTTTGAACAGAAAGAAGAAGATAAGTGGCGCGAATCCCATCGCTGGAACTACTTAGAATCGATCCTCCGTCAAACAGCGAATGATTACGGATACCAAGAAATCCGCACGCCGATTTTTGAGAAAACGGAACTTTTTGTGCGCGGAGTAGGAGAAAGCTCCGACATCGTCTCAAAAGAAATGTACACCTTCCTCGACCGGGCTGAACGTTCGATGACCTTGCGCCCTGAGGGCACTGCTTCCGCAATGCGCTCCTTTGTCGAAAACCGTCTCTACCAGAACCCTGGATTGCAAAAGTATTTTTATATTGGCCCCATGTTTCGGTATGAACGGCAGCAAGCTGGCAGATACCGCCAGCACCACCAATTTGGAGCCGAGGCTATCGGCATTGGCAAAGCAGAGCAAGACGTTGAACTCATTGATATGGTCTGCGAGATCTACCGGCGGTTAGGGTTGAAAAACCTCAATGTCATGATCAACTCAGTCGGCGATGCCGCATCGCGCACTGCTTATAAGGAAGCGCTTGTTTCCTTTTTGACCCCTCATTTCGAACAACTTTCTGCCGATAGCAAAGTCCGTTTTTCTAAGAACATCCTCCGGATCCTCGATTCAAAAGACGCGGGTGATCAGAAAATCCTAGAAGGCGCTCCTACTATCCTCGACCACCTGACAGTCGATGCCAAACAGCACTTTGAACAAGTCCTTCGACTGCTCGATGGACTAAAGTTATCATACACCGTCAACCCTAAGCTTGTAAGAGGACTGGATTATTATAATAAGACAGTGTTTGAGATCACTTCCGGCGAGCTTGGGGCTCAAAACTCCCTTGGCGGCGGCGGCAGGTATGACAGCCTGACCGAATCGCTTGGAGGACCAAACCTTCCTTCTGTCGGTTTTGGAACAGGCTTGGAAAGGATCCTGCAAACAATGATCAAGCAGAATGCGCCGTTTCCTGAACCACCCCATCCGACACTGTTCATTGTTCCCTTAGGCGAAGCAAGCTTGTCATGGGCGTTCGAGCTAGTCTGCAGACTCCGGCATGAACATATTCGCGCAGAGATCGACCTATCAGGGAAAAAAGTCCAGCAAGGGCTTCAACTCGCAAACCAGCTCCAAGCAGAATACTGCCTTGTCATTGGCGATGAAGAATTAGCACAAAAGACCGGCAAACTCAAAAAAATGACCACCCGCGAGAGCTTTGATGTTTCTCTAGACAACCTTGCGGCCAAACTAAAAGAATTAAAAGGATAATCCATGTTCGACTACAGAAGAACCCACACTTGCGGGGCCTTAACAAAAGAGGCCATCGGGAAAAAAGTCACGCTGTCCGGTTGGGTCCATCGGAGAAGAGACCATGGCGGGCTTATTTTCATCGATCTACGAGATCGTTTCGGCCTTACGCAGCTGGTTTTTGATCCTGCAAAGGTAGCTAAAGCCATGTTTGAAAACGCGTCCCGTTTGAGAAGCGAATGGGTCATCTCGATCAAAGGATCGGTCATACCCAGGGCTGAAGGGATGACAAACCCCAAGCTTTCGACCGGCGATATTGAGATCCAAGTTGAAGAACTATCGATCCTCTCTCCAGCAAAAACACCTCCGTTTTCCATTTGCGATGAGGAGACAGATGTCAATGAAGAGCTCCGTTTAAAATACCGCTACCTTGACATCCGAAGAGGCGACGTTGCCGAAAAGCTTGTGCTTCGCCATAAAACGATGCTCTGCACTCGCAATTACATGAGCAATCAAGGCTTTGTCGAGATCTCTACTCCAATCCTCGCTAAGTCAACGCCTGAGGGCGCAAGAGACTACCTCGTCCCTTCAAGAGTTTATCCGGGCAACTTTTATGCTCTTCCTCAATCTCCACAGATCTTTAAACAGCTCTTAATGGTCTCAGGGATGGACCGCTATTTCCAAATCGCCCAATGCTTCCGGGATGAAGACCTCCGGGCAGACAGACAGCCGGAATTCACTCAGATCGACTTGGAAATGAGCTTCGGAACGCCCGAAGACCTAATGCACCTTCTCGAAGGTCTTGTGTCCACAATTTTCAAAGAATGCAATGGAGTAACTGTTTCCCAGCCATTCCGCAAAATGCACTATCGCGACTGCTTAGAGATGTACGGCACCGACAGGCCTGATTTGCGCTTTGGCATGCCGCTCATCCGGATCGACGACATTGCCTCCCGCTCTACCTTTAGCATTTTCCTTGAACAGCTCTCAGCTGGCGGGATCATCAAAGCGATCTGCGTCAAAGGAGGCGCTGACATTTCGCGAAAAGAAATCGACGGCTACACCCAATTTGTTGGAAAGTTTGGTCTCAATGGTCTTGCCTGGATGAAAAAACAGGATGGTGAGTTGACATCGAATATCGTCAAATTTTTCACGCCGGAGCTGCAAGCTGAATTAAACGAAAAACTCAACATCGAAAATGGCGACCTCATCTTTATTGCTGCTTCAAGTGAAGATCGCGTCAACCAGGCTATGGACCATCTGCGGCGAAGAATTGCAAAAGACCGCCAATTGATCGATCCGAATGCCCTTGAGTTTTTATGGGTGACCGACTTTCCTCTGCTTCGATGGAACCCGGACGAAAACCGTTTGGAGAGCGAACACCACCCCTTCACTTCTCCGAACTTTGAAGACCTCGATCTTCTCGAAAAGGAACCTTTAAAAGTCAGAGCGCTGGCTTACGACCTCGTCCTAAACGGCTACGAGATCGGCGGCGGCTCGCAAAGGATCCACCAAAGCGATTTGCAGGAAAAGATCTTCAAGGCCCTAAAACTAACTCCTGCTGACATCCAAGAGAAGTTTGGGTTCTTTGTCGAAGCGCTGCAATATGGGACCCCTCCGCACCTTGGATTTGCATTCGGACTCGACCGCATTGTGATGATCCTTTCCAAAACAGAAAATATCCGGGATGTGATCGCCTTTCCAAAAACGCAAAAAGCAAGCGATCTGATGATGCAATGCCCTTCCAAGGTTCATCCAAAGCAGCTCGATGAGCTCAAACTAAAAGCAGAGGCAACTGAAATCAGTTGGATATAATCATTCGATCAACTAAATTCATTTATCAAAAGCGAGGTTCGCAGCCATGATCAAGCATTTATTCATTCTCAGTTCGGCATGCCTATTAATGAGTGCAAATGCACCTGTTTTCAGCGAGGAAAAGGCCAACGAGCAACAAGCTCCTGCTCCATCCAAACAGTTAGACATTGGAAAAATTTCAGAAGCTTTTGGCCATTTAATTAGCAAAAACATTGAAACGACAGGCGTGCAGTTTGATATTGCACAAGTCATCAAAGGTCTTCAAGATGCCGCTTCCGGCAAAGATTCTCCTATGTCGGAAATCGAGTGCATACAAGCAATTACAGCTGTACAAGAGACTCTGTTCAAAGAACAATCAGAAAAAAACCTTAAAAAAGCGCAAGAATTCCTTTCTGCAAATTCTAAAGACAAAAACATCGTCTCCTTAGCAGACGGCAAAGTCCAATATAAGGTCGAAAAAGAAGGTGAAGGCGCCGCTATAGAAAGCCACTTTTCTCCTCTGATCCACTATAAGGGCAAGTTTCTAGACGGTTCTGTCTTCGGCGCTTCTAAGGAAGAGGAAATGCTTTCTTTGGACGAAATTATTCCTGGTCTAAAAGCAGGTTTAATTGGAATGAAAGAAGGGGAAAAAAGAACGATTTTCATCCATCCTGATATGGCTTATGGAACTAACGGCTATCTTCCTCCAAACTCCCTTTTGACATTTGAAATTGAACTCGTCAAAGCAAACTCTCCTAAACCTGAGCAAACGGAAGCTGCAGCGACAGGAACTCCAAAGACCGCTTCTGAAGTTGCCGAACCTGAAACGCATATTCGCTAATATCCCCACCACAAACATCTTCTTAAGCCAATGAATTACCCAGCCCTTCGAGGCTGGGTTTCTTAAAACTAGCGCTCATGAAGATTATCTTATTTCAACCACAGATCCCGCAAAACACCGGAAATATCGTCCGAACATGCTCGGTAACGGGAAACGAATTGATTTTAGTCAAACCTTTAGGATTCAGTACATCGAACCGGATGTTGAAACGGGCGGGATTAGATTACTGGGAAGGGATTACAGTCTCATTCCTCGACGATCTCGAGCATTATTTAGAGTCAACGCAAGCCCCTTTTTATTTTTTTTCAAGCCATGCTGAACAGCTCTACACAGAACCCAGCTATGAGGGTGATTCGATCCTCATTTTCGGATCAGAAACTTCTGGACTTCCTGAAACCTTCCACAAGAAATACCAAGATAGGTTCTTCACTCTGCCAATGACCGAAAAATCTCGTTGCTTAAATCTATCAAATGCTGTTTCCATAGTGATATACGAGGCATGGAGACAACAGCGATTTCAGGGCAGGTAATAGTTAGCTATGCGCTTATTTAAAATGTCGTTAACTCTCCAAATGGCAATTGCCACAGTTCTTGGAATACTTTGCGGTTTTTTCTTTGGCGATCTTTGCGAAGTCTTCAGCAACTGGGCTTCCGCCTATATTATGCTCCTTAAAGTCACTGCAGTTCCCTACCTAATCGCTGCTATTATTCATGGTGTGGGGCAGCTGAGTTTAACCCAAGCAAAGATGATCATGAAGCGGGGGATCCTCTTCATTGGGCTTGCTTGGTCAATCAACATCTGCATCATCTACTTGATCAATTATGTCTTTCCTCGCTCTGAATCGACCCAAGTCAGCGGATACGTCTCTACCGAAACGCCCCATCTAAATTTTGCTGAATTACTTATCCCCGATAATATTTTTTACGATCTTTCGAACAACATCATTCCTGCCATCGTGATCTTCTCTTTGCTGATCGGCATTGCCCTCATGTACCTCAAAGAAAAGCACACTTTGATGTATTGCTTCGAAAACTTAGTCGAAGCCCTCACGAGGATCACATCTTGGATAGCTCGCATTACCCCTTATGGGACCTTCCTTATTATCGCTAACCAGGTAGGAACTGTCCAACTGTCGACTGTCAAGCAGGTGAGCACTTATATCATCCTGTACATGGTTGGAATTTCCATCATCGTTTTTTGGATCTTCCCCCGTTTGATCCAAATGTTGACCTCTATTCCTTCCTATAAATGGCTTCAGCAGCTGCTGCCCATCCTCTTGCTCGCATACACGACAAACGTTGTCATCGTTTGCTTGCCCTACATTATCGAACTTTTGAAAAAAGAAACTCAACTCCTCGATCCAAAAGATGAAAAAGCTCAGAGCCAGATCCAAGGTACCGTTTCTGTTGTTTTCAATCTGCCGCTAGGGTCCTTGTTCATTACTGTCTTCGTATTCTTCGTTGCGATTTTCTACAATTTCCCCCTTTCTTTCGGCTCTCAAGTTGAGCTCTTTGTCACCACTTTTTTAACGAGTCTCGGAGCTGTTGGCCTCGGCTCTTGGATCAACAGTTTGACATTCATCCTTGATTCTCTTGGCCTACCTATTGAAGCTGTCAACATCTACTTGACGACGCTGCCATTCACCGCAGGCTTTCAATCGATGCTATCGGTCATGCAAATCGCTTCTATATCCCTTTTTATCACACTCTCCTGCCGCCAGATGATCATCCTCAAGTGGTCAAAAATCATCCGCAACGTGATCATCACTGCTATTCCCGTCATTGCTGTATTTGCCGGAATCTCTGTGTTTAATCCCCTTCCTAAAATCATCAATGAGACAAAAAGCATCTACGAACTGAAGATCTCCTCCAATATTCCTACAACTGTGTATCAAACTCCGAGCGCATCTCCCGTCTCCTCCACCGAGAATGAAGACGCTCTTGACAGGATCCTTCGAACAAAGGTGCTAAAAGTCGGGTACAATACGGCTGTTCCACCATTTTGCTTTTTAAATGTCGATGGAAACATTGTCGGATACGATATCGCTTTTGCTTACGAATTGGCCTACGACTTGGGCGTAGATCTTGAGTTAGTTCCGCTCAATTATAGTAAAATCTCCGATGAGCTGAACGAGAACCTATACGATATTGCAATGGCTGCGATCACCATTAATGAACAGCGTTTGAAACAGATTGTCTTCACCCATGAATACATCAGCCCTCGGATCGTGTTTATTGCTCGCGAAGAGGGCCGTAAGATGTTTATGAACACAGAAAAAGTCCAAGAGTCAAGGCATACTAAAATCGCTGTCTTAAAAGGGTCTTCGTTCGAACAACTTGCACGAGAGCTGTTTCCCAGCAAAGAACTCATTTTGCTTAAATCTTACGATGAATTTCTTTCCCTGGACAAAGAAGTCGCCCTTCTTTGGGAAGAACAAGAGGCCATCGCTTGGCTGCTTGTCCATCGTGGATACCGTTTAGTTTTACCTGATCCTGCGTTGGGATATGACACTCTTGCCTACGCAATTCGAAATAACAGCCCTTTATTTTTGCATTATCTCAATACATGGCTTGCTCTGAAGAAAACCTCGGGCTACAGTCCCAAACAATATGATTTATGGATCAAAGGAAAAACAGAAATTGCTGCGCCGAACGAACCGCGCTGGTCGATCATTCGCAATGTGCTGCATTGGGTTGAATAGGACACCTGCCATGTGATGGCAAGCATCCTATTAGAAAGATGACTATTTCTTAGCTGAAGAGATAAAATCTTTAACTGTATCAGCATCGCGCAATCCGACGAGACGGCCGACTTCTTTTCCATCTTTAAACAAAATAAGTGTTGGAACGGAAGTGACTTGAAATCCCCCAGCAATCTTTTGAGCATGATCGATATCTAACTTCGCAATCGTAGCACTGCCATGCACATCATTTGCCACCCGTTCGAGCACAGGCGTCATCATACGGCAAGGTCCGCACCAGTCGGCATAAAAGTCGACTAGGACGACCCCTTTACCAATTTCCGAATGAAAAGAATCTTCTGTTAATTTTTTTATGTTGTCTGCCATAAGGCCTCCATTGCCTATTGAATCTATAAAGTTAAATAAAATCAGCATTATACAAGGTTTCCCTCTCATTTTTCTAGCGGAAAACCATGGGCGCCTATATAATTTAGCCTTCAGAATGCGGTCATGGCGGAATTGGTAGACGCGCTAGATTCAGGTTCTAGTCGGGGCAACTCGGTGGATGTTCGAGTCATCTTGACCGCATATTTCTTTTCTATACTGCGACCACTTAGGTTATAAGCATTCAGGATGGTCTCCATGGTCATAGCGGATTTACCTCCCCGTGTTGCGATCGTCGCTAATGGCGCTACTGAAAATAGCGAAGAAATTCTTGACCGGATCCACTCCTATTCCTACTTAGTTGCTGTTGACGGCGGATGCAATGCTTGCTACACCCTCAAACTCTCTCCGCAGCTCATCATTGGAGACATGGATTCCATATCGCCTGAAGCCAGCGCCTATTACGCTGATGTCCCTAAACTCTGTTTTCCTTCAGAGAAAGATGAAACAGACCTTGAACTTGCTCTTAATCATTTATTGGCCAATCACGTCAAAGAGATCACTGTCTTTGGGGGACTTGGCAACCGGGTAGACCACACCCTGGGAAATATCATTCTTCTATCCCGTTTTCCCGGCAGAGTATTTCTTGAATCTGATGCTGAAAGGCTCTCAGTAGTTAATCATACCCTTGAATTCAGTTGCTCTGTAGGCCAAACGATATCTTTGATACCCGTCAACGGACCTGTTAGCGGAATTAGGACAACCGGTCTGAAATGGCCGCTTAATAATGGCCGGCTTGACAAAATGTTCATTGGGATTTCTAATGTGGCTACTCAAGACCGCGTTAAGATCAGCGTTGAACAGGGCGACTTGTTGTGCGTTATCAATTTTAAAAGCCCCTAGAGATATATCGATTGCGGCTTAAGGAGGCGTTCCTTTTGCTCCATCGAGGTACCATTGGCGGAGCTCGTTCATCCTCTCTCCAAGCCGTTCAAGAAAAGCCCTTTGAGCAACCTTTTTATCCATATGGGCAAAATCAGACCATTTTAGAGGCGAGCCGAAAACACAAGCCGTTTTTCCCCACAATTTTGGCAGAGACCTTTTTCGGTTCCAAATCTGAAACGTTCCATGGATATATGCTGGAACTACAGCAGACTGGGTCCGAGAGACTAAAAGCGCAATACCCGGCTTCAGAGGAAGGTCCAACTCATCCTTTACACACCGTTTGCCTTCCGGAAATAGAATGATCTTTTTTCCTTCATCCAGCAACTTGCATACAGTCTTAAACACAGCAACATCTCCTGCATCGCCGCTGACAGGATGGGAGTTCAAGCTTCGGATCAGCCATCCGAACAATCGGTTTTTAAATAACCCTTCCCTCGCTAAGAAATGAACCTCTTGGGGCCATGAAATAGCAAGGATCGGGGGATCGTAAAAAGAGGCGTGGTTGCCAGCAATAATCGCGGCTTTGTCGTAATAATTTTCAATGCCATATACGCGGTGACGGTAAAAAACCTTAAAAAAACACCACGTGAAAAAAAGGATCATTCGATAGAGAAACGATAGAGGTTTAGATTGAAGCCAAGCAGGTTTCATGTTGATGTGCACCCTGAATGTTTTATTTGGACGAACGCAACGATTGCATCGACAACTTGATCAATGTTGAGTTGGCTTGTATCGATTTGGTAGGCGTCGACAGGACAGCGCAGGGGAGCGACTTCACGTGTGGAGTCATATTCATCTCTAAGCATGATCTCTTGTTTCATCTGCTCTCGATCGAGATGTCTGACTTCATCAGGGTTTTTCTGCAGCATTTCTTGCAGCCGCCGTTCAGCTCGAATTTCAGGATCGGCATTTAAATAGATTTTAATCTCCGCTTCAGGAAAGACAACTGTGCCCAGGTCCCTTCCTTCGAAAACAACATTTTGACGCTTGGCAAACTGATGCTGGATATGAAGCAATGAGGAGCGCACCTCTTTTTGGGCTGCGACCTTAGAAACATTAGCTGTAACAGGACGGGATCGGATGATCTCAGTTACATCCGCCTCTCCAATGAAATACTTCTTAGCACCTTTCAAGTCCTCAATCTTAAAATCAAACAAGGGGAGCAAGTTTTGAATTTCTACCGGGTTTGAAGCATCGACATTATTTTGCATAACCAGCCAAGTCAACGCGCGATACATTGCCCCTGTATCGAAATAGACAAAACCAATTTTTTCAGCGACTCTGCGCGCAACAGTTGTTTTGCCAGTTCCTGACGGGCCATCAATGGTAATAATCATACCTTAGAGATCCTTAGTGCATGCATAAGAAAAAGTAAACAATCGGCGTGGTCAGCAGCAGAGAGTCGACCATGGCCAAGATCCCTCCAAGCCCGGGCAAGGTATGGCTGTCTTTAACAACGGCATCGCGCTTTAACAACGATTCAGCTAAGTCGCCAACCTGTCCAAATATCCCTATAAGGATCCCAAGCCAAACCGACTCGGTCAAAGTTAAATGAAATGTTCCGCCTGAGAAATTGACGCCTAAGAAATGCATTCCTATGCTCATGAGGACTGCACAGATCAAACCAGCAATTGCCCCTTCCATCGTTTTTTTAGGGCTTAAGGAAGGAGCTAGCTTATGAGCTCCCCATAGCCTTCCGACAAAATAGGCCCCGACGTCTGTGATCTTAGTGACAACGATCAAGTAGGCCAGCCACCACTTCCCTTCCTGAGTTGCTCCATGATGGGGAAATGGATAAAGGACTCCAAGAAGAAGACTTAATGGTACAGCGACGTAGCAAACTCCAAAAAATTGGACGGCGATGTTCGCCAAAGCGTTAGAAGTTTGGTTGAAGTGTACGATAAAAAATACGATCGCAGCACAAGCGAGAACAAGAACGGGCAATTGGGGAAAGTCAACAAACACCAAAGAGGCATAGAACGCTGCGACTTCCATGGCGGCAAAGATGACCATAAGCCGAGCACGCGGCTTGATCTCTTTTTCAAGGGCAAGCTGGGCATACTCCCAAACACCGATGCCTGCAAGAGCAGCGACGACAAGCATTAAAACCAAACTGACTGCCGAATTAGAAGAAAAAGCAATTAATGCCGCAACGGCAATCCCTACTACCGAAGAGACGATCAGCCGTCGATTTAAATCTGCCATCCGTTTCAAACTCATGTTCGCCAACCTATTTACGCTTTTCCAAGACGTCTGTCCCGCTTCTGGTACTCCTTGACCGCAAGCAGCAGATCCTGGGCATCAAAGTCTGGCCATAGTACGTCAGTATGATAAAATTCGCTATAGCAGAGTTGCCAAAGCAGAAAATTGCTTTGCCGCTTTTCCCCGCTTGTACGAATCAAGATATCTGGATCGGGCCACTGTGCTGTATCCAAATAACGGGAGATTAGGTCTTCTGAAACTTCCGCTGCCGAAAGCTTCCCGTTTTGATGATCATCCATCATCGCCATGACGGCTCTTCTGATATCATCCCGCCCGCCATAATTTAATGCTAAGACAAGATCGATCCGGGCGCCCTGAGCAGTCGCATTCTTTGTTTCCAATAAGGTGTCTTGAACATACCGGGGCAGTTTTGAAATATCGCCGATCGACTCCAGTCTAACGCCTTCATTGATCATCACATCCTTCTGATTGATGAGATAATGATTGAACAGCTGCATCAAAGCATCGATCTCTTCAGGGCTTCTTCCCCAGTTCTCCGTAGAAAATGCATAAACTGTCAGAACTTTGATTCCAAGATCAGATGCTGCTCGAACGATTCCGGGAAGCGTTTCTGCTCCTTTCCAATGGCCGACCATTGGCGGCATGCCTCGTTCCTTTGCCCACCGGCGATTTCCATCCATAATGATCGCTATATGATAAGGAATGCGGCTCCGATCGATCTGAACAAGATCTTCATCTGAATAGGTGCTCGCCTGGTCGGCTTGCGGCTGGTCTTCAATAATCAATGAATTCATGGTTTTACTTGTTATGGACAAAAGTATAACTATTTATTGAAAAATTTCTGCAAAAAAATCGTCCGATGCCTTTCCGGTCCCATAGAAACAATATGGATTGGAGCTCCCACGAGCTCCTGGATCCGTTCAATATACCGCCGAGCGTTGACAGGGAGCTGACTGAAGTCGGAAACATCTTTTGTCGACGTTTTCCATCCTGGTAAAGTTTCATAGATCGGTTCAACCCTTTCTAGGTCTTCTACGATCGGAGGAGGAGTTTTCAGTACTTTTCCTTCAAGTCGATATCCAGTACAAATTTTAATCGTTTCCAACGCATCCAAGATGTCCAATTTTGTAATGGCCAGTGAGTCGGCGCCATTCAACCGCACTGCAAATCGGACAAGGGCTGCATCAAACCATCCCATTCTACGGTTGCGGCCAGTGGTGGTGCCGATTTCGCGGGCTGCGACATTGTCCATAAAAAGTTTTTGATCCTCTTGGTCCAATGCAGTCGGCAATGGCCCAGCTCCAACTCGAGTCGTATAGGCTTTGACGACGCCGATCGTATGATCGACCCGGCTAGCGCCGACGCCCGCACCGTTCGCCACGCCCGATGAGAGAGTACTTGAAGAAGTAACGAAAGGATAGGTTCCATAATTGATATCCAGCAGAGTTCCATGCGCCCCTTCGAACAGAACCTTCTTGCCTTGCTCCATCGAATCGGCCACATAACTTTCAACGTCATGGACAAAGGGGGAAAGCTGAGAACCGTAGTCAACATATTCAGCAAGAATAGCTTCCAGATCAAAAGGAGGCTGGTTAAATATTTTTTGAACTTCTAGGTTTTTTAAAGATAGGATCGCTTTTAACCGTTTTTCCAAAACAGGCTTCTGGAGCAATTCGCAGATCCTGATGCCGACTCGCGCTATTTTGTCTGCATAACAAGGACCTATTCCGCGGCCAGTTGTCCCAATTGCATTAGCTCCCTTCTGCTCTTCATAAAGACGGTCTAAAGCGCGATGGTAGGGAAAGATCACATGGGCGTAAGAAGAAAGAAATAAGCGATCTTTTAATGCGACCCCTCGCGCGGACAACCCATGAATCTCTTCAAGCAGAACCTTTGGGTCGATGACCGTGCCCCCGCCGATGAAGCATTTGGCGTGAGGGTAAAGGATTCCTGAGGGGACAAGATGGAACTTATACTCGTCTTTGCCTACCACAATCGTATGGCCGGCATTGTTCCCCCCTTGGGAGCGGACAATCACCTCGGCATGCTCTGAAAGCAAATCAATGACCTTTCCTTTCCCTTCATCCCCCCACTGCACACCAACTACAATAATGCTCTTCATCTAAAAACCTTTACTTTAAATCACAGCTAAGCTCGACCTTCCGATCTTAAAAAAGATCCATTTTGCCAAGACAGGCAGATTTTATACTGCTTTCCACTTCAATCGGAAAAGCCAAAATCGCTTGTGCGATTGAATCGTCACCAGTATATGCTTTCAGGAAAGAATATCTGAAGGATCAATTCAATGGGTATTGATTTTTACATCGAGACTTTCCCTCCTTGATAGGAAGGGCTCAAGATATATTTATCTAGACAGAATCAAAGGGTCTGCGTATTCTAGCCTCTCAACATTACACAAGCGTCCTAAAGAGGAATCATGGAAAAGCAAAAAAGATGGCAGTATTATTTAATTGTCGCTGTTATTTTTTTGACAATTTACAACATCTTACCGACTGTATTCTATTACACCAAGCCCCTCAAATCTCCTATCGAAGAAAAGAAGGCTCAGTCCATTGCAGCCTCTATTGTAAAACGTGTCAACGATTTAGAGCCTGAAGCTGAAGATTGGATCAGTTCCTACTGCAACCTCATTAAGGTCAAGCCCCTCGGGATCAAGCTCAATCCTGCACAGCCCCAGTTCATCACGGTCAACTTCAAAAACAACGAAGATGCAAACCTCTTCCGGCAAATGGTTCCGCGAGCCGGATCGCTTATCCCCTTCGTTCCAGCCCAACTATCCCTTTATAATCCCAATGACCAAACGACAAAATCGGTCACCGTTCAACGCCGCATCCCCGTCCATTTCGACGAAAGCAACCTCGCCCAATACTACCAATATTCAGCCAAATTTGATCTGAATGGTTCTCCGACGCCTCTTTATAGAGCTCTTGTCAATGATCGATCACTGCAGATCGGGATGTCTCTTGGCGGACCCAGCGAGAACGCCCTTAATGTCCAAGGAATCGTCAACAATTCCAAGCAAGGCCAAACTGATGATCTGACTGTATTCCTTGCCCAAAACATCCTTTCCTTTACAAAAGTATATGGGGAAACATCGGAAGCCGCAAAACGCTACTTCGCTTCGTTTTCCCAACTTGAGAACGTAAACCGCTCTCAACTAATCCAAGATTTTTCTAACAAGATCGATCAGCTTGCGCTGCAGATCAAAAACGAAAAAAGCGGACTCCTTGAAGAAAGCGACAAGCTAAAAAGCCAAGGCGGCTTTCTTGAAACTGTCAAGCAGCAGCGGCTTGATCTATTGACCGCTCGTGAAAAGACCCTTCTTTCAGCCAGCTCAATCCTCAAACGAAACTTAAAGGTATTTTCATCTGGCCTTGAACCATGGAACTTTGCCTCAATGGGAGCTGCCTTGCAAGCATCGGAGCAAACGCCGTCTCAAGTCCAAACAATGTCCCTTAATGGACGCAACCCCTATATTGAATCCATTTCGATTGACTGGACTAATGAAAAAATCAACCTTACCCTTTATCCCGACCTAAGCTCCTTTAAGCAAAAAGCAGCTCAAGAGTCAAGTTCCGCTTACCTAAACGACTTAGCGGATCAGCTCCTTTACAACGAGATCGCTGCCGCATCCCGCCAAACAGGAGAAGAGATCTCGCCGACCATGGGGAAATTCAGCGTCAACCTTAATCAATTGACCAACAGCAAGAGCTTTATCGCTTGGAAATTGAGTTCGATTGCCCAAGCCCAGGTCGAACAACTCAAAGACGCGCTTACTTCCACCTGGAGTCCAAAACATCCCGATCTTTCCCACGAAAACCTTCCAATTTATGACTACGAGACCTACATCTCGCTACCATCTGAGCAACAGAAGCTTGCCCTAGTCATCTATTCCCCTGCTCTGTACAAAAAAATCCCGCCGCATGGATTTCATATGAACTCCATCTATGTGATCGCAAAAGGTATGGACAAGATTATTAATCGGCTTCAATCAGATGGCGCTTCTGTGCAAGCACAGCAGTTTGTCGAAGAATTCAACCAACTGCGCAACCTCTTGCAACAGAACGGATTTGTCGGATATTCCGGCGGCTCGTTTGCCTTGAGTCCCGAATTCTCCCAAGACTTCGTCTTTGAAGCGGAAGACTACTTTCAAACAGTCCTTAAAGCTACCCGCGAGGACTTTGCTGTCAATGGAACAAAGCGCTATGCCGTCCTCGAATTCACCGATGTCGAGCAGAGGATCTTAACTGAAAATAAAATCGACAACCATATTCATGAAGACCTCTTGAAATGGCGCGACGACTACTACGCTGCACAGCTTGGGATCAAAGGGATATCTAAATTTGACGTCCCTAAGCCGACTCAAAATGTGTACTGGGACAACTTCAAATTGAGCTTTGTCAAGTATTTCAGAGGAGATGACAGGAAAATCCTCCACTGGGGACTCGACCTTTCCGGCGGCAAAACAGTCCAGATCGAACTTCGCGATACAAACAACCGCGTTGTGACCAATGAAGCAGACATCAAGCAAGGGATCAACGAACTGTATAATCGCGTGAACAAGATGGGCGTCTCAGAAGTGAGCATCCGTCAAGAAGGAAATTATATCACATTGGATTTCCCTGGCTCCCAAGGCCTTTCGGCTGCCGAGCTTGTCAAAGCTTCGACAATGTATTTCAACATTGTCAATGAGAAGTTCACACCGAACAACCCAACCCTTGCAGATGCTACCAATCGCTTCCTTCAAGACATTTGGAACGAAGCTGTGGTCACCAATCGCAAATCCGCAGAAGAGTTGAACTTGATCGCCTGGAAACACATTTATGGGGATTCGATGGACCCGGATGTGATCCAGCCACGCACAGAAGCTGCACGCATTCTTTACAACAATGGCCTTAGGCTTCCAAATCCCCAAGATGCCGTCTACAGCTCCATTTTTTCAGAAAACTACTCCAAAATCGCCATCTTCCGAGGAAACGATTTTACAGATTGGCAGGGGCAAACCCACCCTCTGGTCATCGTTTTCCAAAATTATGCTTTGGAAGGGTCAAACCTCGACCAAGTGCACGCATCTTACGATCCTTCTAAAGGAAACTTCCTCTCCTTTTCCATTAAAAGCTCGTATACTGGAAAAGATGGTCAAAAGGTGCAGCCTCGCGACGATCTATTCGCTTGGACCTCCCAATTTGCCAAAGAAAAAATCAATGGCACTCCTTTAGAGGCCTACTCAAACGGCAGGGGATGGCGCATGGCGGTCATCCTAAACGGGACGATCATCAGCGCACCAACCCTAGACTCGGCCCTTAAAGACAGCGCCATGATCACAGGAAGCTTTACGCAAAGAGAAGTGAACCAGCTGGAAGCTGACCTTAAAGCAGGGTCCTTGAGCTTTACACCTCACATCCTTTCCGAGAAGAACGTCAGCCCAGAGCTCGGCTCCAAAGAAAGGACAAGAGGGATCGTGTCAACGCTCCTTTCGTTAGCCTTGGTCATCGCCGTCATGGTGGGCTACTACAAGTTCGGAGGTCTAGTTGCCTCGGTTGCCGTCTTGTTCAACCTTCTCATCATGTGGGCGACTCTGCAAAACCTCGAAGCAACAATGACGCTTGCAGGCATCGCAGGGATCATTCTAACGGTAGGGATGGCAGTCGATGCGAACGTCCTCGTATTCGAAAGGGTTCGAGAAGAGTTTGCCGTCAGCGGCCGGATAGCTTCTGCTGTCCATGCCGGCTACCGCAAGGCCTTTTCTGCAATTCTGGACTCGAATGTGACGACCATCATCGCTGCAATGGTCCTACTGCATTTTGACTCTGGACCTATCAAAGGCTTTGCAGTCACACTGATCATTGGAATTATCTCTTCCATGTTCACTGCCCTATTCATGACTCGGTTTTTCTTTGCTGGATGGGTGCAGAATCCAAAGAACAAATCTTTGAACATGTTGAATTGGTTCCAATCGAAGGGATACGATTTCCTTAAATATACGAAACCGACTCGTCTCCTTTCATCGATCATCATCTTGATTGACAGCTTTATGCTCATCCATGAAAGGCACACCATGTTCGGGATGGACTTCAGCGGAGGATATGCACTGAACGTCGAAGTTCAGCCGCAATCCCAAGGCAATTACCGCCAGTCTATCGAAGAAGCTCTTCTCAAGCAGGGAGCTACTCAGCAGGATATCCAAATCCGCGAGCTGACTCCATCCAATAATATTCGGATCTTCTTAGGCAGAAGCCTGCAGCAACCAGGACATCCATTCTATGGAATGCCTTTGGAACTAGAAACAAAAGATGTTGGCTTTTCCTATGAAACGAATCCTAAGATCGTTTGGACAGTTGAAGCACTGAGCAAATCAGGGATTGAACTGACGCCTCAGTCGCTTGCCAGCCTCGATAAGAACTGGACAGAAGTGAGCGGACAAATGTCCGACACCATGCGCAATAATGCGATCATTGGACTGACAATCGCCTTACTGTGTATTTTGGTCTATATCACAATCCGATTCGAGTTCAAATATGCGATCAGCGCCACACTTTGTCTTGCGCATGATGTCATTTTTACTGTCGGTGTGATGGCACTACTTCATGCTCTGGGGCTACCCATCCAGATCGACCTCAACACTGTAGCTGCGTTGATGACAATGGTAGGATATTCTCTCAATGATACGATCATCGTCTTCGACCGAATTCGCGAAGATGTCCGATTAATGCGCAAATCAAGTTTTTCAGAGATTATCAACCACGCTCTGAATGTAACGCTTAGCCGCACCATGTTAACATCGGGATCCACCTTGCTGGTATTGATACCGTTGATATTCTTAGGCGGAAGCACCCTATTCGGATTTGCTCTCGTCATGGCAATTGGTGTGATCTTCGGTACGCTCTCTTCATTGTACATCGCAGCGCCGCTCATGAAATTCTTCCACGACCGTGAAGAAAAGAAGAATGCCAAAATACTGGTTAGCGACCCAAGATCGTAAACTTATGTATTGAGATCGAAAGGGAGTTGCAAAACTCCCTTTAGTGAAGACTTTATCGGCTCTAAGTCTAAAAGGTGGGTCTTTACAAAACTATAAAGGACACTTTCGCCGGTCGCCGGCGTATTGCATACGCTACGAAATTAGGCATCGAACTGCTTGCTGATAAATTGAAAATAATGCCTAATAAGCAAAGACTGATGGTAGGGATGAACACAATCGGGAGAGCCTAAGTGATGGTAATGACACACCGCGATCCGATCTGGGTCTATCCTAAAATTGATGAAAGCTGGCTTAAGTCGATCATCAAAGAATTCAACATCCATCCAGTCACAGCCCAAGTATTGGCATCCCGCGGTTTTAAGTCTTTAGAAGATATCCACGATTTCCTTTACGCCAAATTGCCTAACCTTCTTGATCCTCAGCTATTTGAAGATATGGACAAGGCTGTTGATCGCGTCTGCAAGGCCCTGAAGGGCAAAGAAAACATCCTTGTCTACGGAGACAACGATGTGGACGGGATTACAGCCGCTGCACTTCTGACTGAATTCCTACGTTTCATCGGCGCCAACGTCTTTTACTACGTTCCCAACAGAAACTCCCTGAAGCAAAGCATTATGCTCGATGCTCTCGAGTACGCTGTCACCAACCAATGCAAGCTCATCATCACAGTCGACTGCGGAATTACTGCTGCCAGCGAAATTGAAGAAGCAGTCAGACGCCATGTCGATGTGATTGTTACCGACCATCATGAGCCCACCGCAAAACTTCCCCACTGCATTGCAACCTTAAATCCCAAGTTGTTCAATAGCACCTACCCTAACCGCAATTTGACCGGCGTCGGCGTAGCCTTCAAGCTAGCCCATGCGATCACCAATTTTTTAATTTCATCCGGCGCAATCAGCCCCACGAAAGTCGACTTAAAGCGGTATCTTGATCTTGTTGCCCTAGGCACAATTGCTGATATGGGAGCTCTAGTCGGAGAAAATCGCATTTTGGTCCGCTACGGTCTGAGGCAGCTGCGCAAAACAAAGCGCATCGGTCTAGCCAAGCTATTTACCGTTTGCGACTTGAAGTTAGGAGAGATTACTCCTATCGACATCGCATCAAAAGTGGCGCCTCGCCTGAACAGTCTTGGCAGGATCGCCGACCCGAGAAAAGGGGTCGAACTTCTACTGATCAGAGATCCTGTCGCTGCGGAAGCACTTGCGAAAGAACTCGACCTCAATAATATCGAGCGACAAAAAATTGAAAGGCGCGATTCAGAGGACATCGAGCAGTACATCTTAAAGCATCCGCAAATATTAAATGAGCACGCCATCGTCCTTTTTTCCAACAAATGGCATCCAGGCATTATTCCGATCATCACTGCACGCATTGCTAAACAATATAACCGACCGACTGTCGTTATTTCTATTGATCAAGGACTTGGCAAAGGATCGATCCGCACCATTCCCGAATTTCCCCTTCTGCACCATTTGCGCGATAATGCAGAACTTTTAGAGAATTTCGGAGGGCATGACTTTGCTGCGGGGTTGACGATTAAAGAAGAGAACATCTCTTCGTTCAAAGACCGTTTTATCCAAGCAGCCAATCAACACCTCAAAGAACATGATGTGATTGCAAAGCTGCACCTCGATGCGAAGATCAGTTTCAATGACCTAACCTTCGACTTCATGGAATCTTTCAGCTTACTTGAGCCCTTCGGCAATGAAAACCCTGCGCCGATCCTTTATTGCGATGCCCGGCAAATCTGGCCTCCGAAAATTGTTGGGAAGGCCCACCTTAAGCTCTACTTGGAACAAGATGACCGGATGTTGGAGGGGATTGCCTTCAATATGGTCCAAAAGCGTCCCCGGCTCTGCAAGAAAAATCTCACCCTCCACATTGCGTTCACTCCGCACATCAATAATTTCCTTAACAAATCAAGCATCCAGCTGCAAGTCCGCGATTTTCAAGTCACTGATGGTCATGGATAAGAACTTGTCGGAAAGCTCGTGCTCCCCTATGAAAATTAAAGGGACGATAGACGCAATTGCCTTTGGTGGACAAGGGATATTGCGTGATAACGGATTTGTCGTCTTCGTGCCTTTCACAGCTCCAGGCGATTTTGTTGAAATCGAACTGACCTCCAAAAAAAAACAGTTTGGCGAAGGCAGGCTTCTTCAGCTCATCGAACCAAGCCCTCTTAGAACCGAGCCGCACTGTCCGTATTTCGGCGTATGCGGAGGCTGTCAATTTCAGCACCTCTCCTATTCCGCTCAGCTTGAAATGAAACGAAAATTTATTGAAGATGCTCTTAAACGGATCGCCCATGCGCCAATCGTTGTTGGGCCTGTTATCCCCTCCGAAAAAAATTGGGCTTACCGAGAACATGTCAGGCTGAATATCCGGCTTCAAAATCAAACGCTGGTCGCAGGCTATGTCGGACAGGAGCACAACACTTTCCTTTCAGTCCGCCAGTGCCCCATTTTTCATCCGAAAAATGATCCGCTTCTCATCGATCTGCACAACTTCTTGGCCCAATTTGATCAAGAAAATAATCCCCCTTCGCATGTCAGGATCTTCAAGCACAGCAATCAGTATCTATTGATTTTTAACTCTTCAGGTAAAATTACAAACGACTTGAAAGCAAAATCTGAAAGGGCGCTCCAAACCTATTCCACCTGGAAAGGGATCATCCTTTCATCGCCTCATGAAACAATGCATGTCGGCGAAACCCAATGCTCGCTTGAAATCTTCGGGCTTAAGCTCCACTATTCCCCTTTTGGCTTTATCCAAAACCATGCCGACCAAAGTAAAAAGCTATACCAATACATCCTTGATCAGGTTCCATCCAATGCTAAAAGAGCCCTCGACCTCTATTGCGGCATCGGCGTTACGTCCTTACTTTTAGCAAATATTGGAATTGAAACTTTAGGGATTGAGTCCCATCCCGACACCGTTGCAATGGCAGAACAAAATGCAAAAATGAATGGGCTTGACCGCGCAGCTTTTTATTGCGGAAAAGCGGAATCGGTCATTGGCCGTTTCCTCAAGCAGCACAGCTACGATGTCGTTTTGCTAAATCCTCCTCGAACAGGCCTTGATGCTCGGGTTATTTCCGAAGTTTCGACGGCATCTCCTGAACGCTTGATCTATGTCTCCTGCATGCCTTCGACATTGGCGCGGGATATCGCCCAATTGTTAAAGAACGGATATCACATTGAACATGTCCAAGGTTTTGATATGTTCCCTCAAACAACCCATGTCGAGACCGTTGTAAGCCTCACTAAAAAACCTATTTAGATGACGCTTCCAACTCAAAGAAGTCATTCACATCCCCAATGGCTAAATCGACGGCTTGGTTCCAAAAAGAAGGCTGAGACAAATCGATCCCTAAATGTTTCAATGCCAGGTCCTCGACGGTCATGATCCCGCTATCTCGCAAAAGAGCGTCATACTTGTCCGCAAACGACCTCCCTTCCTTTTTCGCTAGCGCATAAATCCCCAGGCTGAACAAATAGCCGAACGTATAGGGGAAGTTGTAAAAGGAGAGATCTGTAAAATAAAAGTGCATTTTTGCTGCCCAAAAATGGGGGTGCAGATCTCCTAATAGATCGCAGTACGCCTCTTTTTGGCTCTGTTCCATAAGGGAACATAGCTCAGCCGCAGATAAAATAGCCTTCTGCCTCTTCGCGTAAAATGCCTCTTCAAAGAGGAAGCGCGCATGAATGTTCATTAAAAACATCACGCTCCTTTGGATCTTTGCAGCAAGCAGTCCCCGTTTTTCCAACACTGATCCGCTCTTAGCAATTAATGAGTCCAAAACAATCAATTCGGCAAATGTCGAAGCCGTTTCAGCAATGTTCATCCTGTAATGCTGAGCAAAGCTTGGCAAATGCTCCACCATCGCATTATGATAGCCATGTCCAAGTTCATGGGCTAAAGTCGCTACATTCAACGGTGTTCCCGAATAGGTCATGAAGATCCGGCTTTGCCGGCTTTTTGGAAAAGGAATGCAAAATCCTCCAGGCCTCTTTCCAGACCGATCTTCTGCTTCAATCCAATTTTCACGGAATGCTCTTTCGGCAAATGATTTTAAATGATCGGAGAACTCCCCGAACTGTTCAAGAATCAAGGCGCGGGCATCGTCATAGGAGATCGTTTGCGCAGAGGACTGGAAAAAGGGGGATTCCACATCAAACCATGCCAGTTTTTCACAGCCGATAACCTTGGCCTTCTCATTAAAATACCGTGCAAAGGCCTTTTTCTTTGACACGACGGCATGCCACATCGCGTTCAATGTCTTTTCCGACATCCTGTTTTGCAGAAGAGGCTCCTTTAGAAACGAACGCCATCCCCTATGAGCGTAGACCTTTAGCCGAAACCCCGCAAGATGGTTAATGACCTTACTAAAGAGGCCCTCATGCTCTTTCCATACAGCTTCCCATCTGTGAAAGGCTTCCTGCCTTGTTTTCCGATCTTGCGACGAGAGAAGATTTTCAGCCTGTCCAGCTGAGAGGACCTTTCCTTGATCTTCAAACTTTAAACTTCCAACAAGGGCGCAATAGAGATTCCACCAAGCATGCATCCCATCCACGGACAGATCAGAGATCAAACTTTCTTGATCAGAAGGTAGTTTTTCTGCTCCGATTTGACGCCGCTCAGACAATATGAATTGAGGACAAATTGCCTCTGCTATCCTTTGAAAGGTCTTAAAATCGTGTTCATTCAAACGGACAAGGGCCTGATCAAATGCATTTAACACCCTATCAAAATCGGCTTTGAGCTGAGCTACAGAATGGGAAAATTGAGGGGCTCGAGGATCGTGAACATCTTGAGCTTCTAGACAGCAAACAAAAGCATCTACTTCGCGCAATCGCAAATCGATCTGCTGAAGATCAAAAAAGTTGCGGTAAAGTTCCTCCGGATCAATTCCTATGGAGATGGCATTGATCAATGCAATAAGAGATTCGATTTCTTGTTCTAATGAATTTGAGCCTGTTGTCTGAAAAAAACAGGCGAGATCCCACTTCATCAGCTCCTCCTTCAAAATGAAGAAGATCAGAATAGAAGATACCGATTTTTAGCGATAGAGGCAGCTAGCAAAACTACTTTAAGTGGAAAAATCGATGATTTTGAAACCAGTCACAAGTAACACAAAGACTGCTACAATTCATTTGTGTATAGCGAGGCCGGCCTCAAGTGGGCCGGCCGATAAGAATGGGTGGAAATGTCCTCAAAAAGGCAATATTTTCCGGCTAAAGCAGTATTGCAACATGGAACCGCAAACGACCAAACATGTACAAAGTTGAGCAAAAGGCAAGTGTTAAAAACTTCAACCTTTAGGAGATCTCTTCATCGAAGTTTGAGATCCGTCGATTCAAATAACTGTCTTGGTATGTCTTCAGATCTTCCATATGAACTACCCATGCAGCGCCTTTCCGGCTGGCCTTTAAAAGCCCGATCCGGGTCGCATAGTAGATCTTCTGATATGGAACATTCAGCATTTTCGCAGCTTGCTGGATGGAATAGAATCCTCGTTTATTGTCGAAAAGCAATTCGCCGTTATACATCGATTTAGTCCGCGAATACTTTAAGTTGCGATAGGCCTCTAAATCATCTCTATGGATAATCCAGCGGGTAGGATTTTTGTACGCTCTAAGCTTTTTTTGCTTAATGGCTACGTAGATCGCTTGCCGTGTTACATTGTTTATCCGTGCGGCTTCCGATAGCGAAACAAAGTTGTCGGCATCATTATTTATTTCTTTAATATCGCTCATAGATATTTATCTCCCCTTTTTTCCCTTACAATTATATCTATGGTTCATTAATTTTGTATTAAAATTTAGCAATTAAAGCAAAAAAGACATCAAACATTGAAATAAAATCTATACTTTTTACGTAAATTTTTAGTTATATGTTTTAAAGATATAACTTTGATTAGTTTGTCTCTAAAAATCAATAAGTTAGAGACGAATATCAGATAGTTAATGATTTAGGCCATTTTAATGCCCGAATGCCATCTTCTAACTTGATCATGCACATTTTTAAGGGAAGAAGAGCGAAATCTTGTAGAATAGGCTTATAAGCCTTCTAATTGCTCTATCAACTTAAGAGGAATACCATTTGGCCTCAAAACAGATCAGCAATTTGCAGGCAAAAAAAAACCGCTGGCACCATGAATGCCGGCGGTTCTAACTCCTGAGGGATTGGCCTAAATCCCTATAAAAAACATCTCGCGAGAGAAAATTACATAACTTCTGAACGTTGTGTTTTCTTCTCTAAATAATTTTGCTGATAATCTTTGATCTCATTCATATGAATGACCCAAGCTGCTCCTCGTCGTGAAGCTTTCATCAGACCTACGCGGGTAGCGTAATAGATCTTTTGAGCTGGCACGTTGAGCATTTTTGCAACTTGGTTAACAGAAAAGTAACCTTTATGATTATCAAAAAGCAACTCACCGTTGTACATCGATTTGGATCTAGAATACTTCTGTTTCCGGTAGTTTTCTAGGTCCTCTAGCTCGATTGTCCAACGCGTCGAGTCCTTCGAAGCTCTGAGCTTCTTTTGCTTAATGGCTACATAGATCGCCTGGCGGGTCACATTATTAATCTTCGCCGCCTCTGTTATTGAAACGACCTTTTTGCCTGGGGAGGAGGCTGATAGACAGCTTTCTCCGTGGCTAAGTGTTTCTTTTTCCATGTTTTAATCCTCCAAAAGTCAAAACAAACTTTTACAAAGCTGCCCCTCTTTATTCAGAAACCATTTTGGTTCAGTATCTTATTTTTAAAGAGGCCAATTATAGCAGCTTTTGAAATAATACAATTCTATTCGCCGCTTTGAACAATAATTATGGCATATAAATGAATTGAAATCAAGCATATACTGATTTTTTAGGTTCCCTAAGTCCTTGAAAACAGTAGCTTAAAGAGCGGGTAAAATGTGAATTCCTATAGCCATAAAGTATTGAATCGCTATAAGCTACGTAAAAATAGCATTAGATATAGGTAAATTTATGGCTCGAGGGCTTTTTTTATTGCTTTTCCTCTGTTTGGCGCAATTTGGCTTTGCAAAGCCGCCAACGCTTACCCCCAAAGATACCCGTAATAAAATTGAGGAAATTTTAAAAGCTCATGTCTGCCATCAGCAACTGACCCATGACCTGACAGGGCGGGCCATCCAGAATTTTCTTGAAGAACTCGATCCTGGCAAAACCTACTTTGTCGAGTCTGATATCGCAGAATGGCTGACGCCGAGCAACGAACTTCTTGCAAGAGCAACCGAAGACATTAAGCGTGAGGATTTTACGGCATTTGAGACAATCCATGCCGCTATGGTAGCCGCTATCGAGCAAAGAAACGACATTGAGAAACAGATACAAAACGCCCCCCTTCCTGCAAATGTACAACCCACTGAGTTCAAAGACATCAAATGGGCCAAGTCCAAAGAAGAGCTTGCAGACCGCCTTCTACGAATCAAGTCCCTTCAACTCCAAACAGCTCAGAAAATCGACCCTGAAACACAAGACCAATTCTTGCAGCGGCTTTCCAAGCGGAGGCTCAATCGGGAATCGGAGCTGATCACCTCTTCTTTTGAAGAAAGAAAGCAGCTCGTTTTAAGTTACGTCTTAAAAGCAACAAGTTCAGCGTTAGACTCTCAAACCATCTATTTCACACCAGCAGAAGCGAGCCAGTTCATGATCCAAGTGCAACAACGGCTGTTTGGCATCGGCGCCCAACTGCGCGATGATTTGAGCGGCTTTACCATCGTTCGACTCGTTGATGGCGGTCCCGCAAGCCTTGGCAACAAGCTAAAAGTCGGCGACCGGGTCGTTGCAGTCGATCAAGAACCTGTGGTCGGAATGGACATTGTTGAAGCTGTCGAACTGATTAGAGGCCCGCAAGGATCTACTGTCAATCTCACTGTATTGCGAGAAACAAAAGATGGAGATCTTTCTAAAGAAGACAAGCTGGACATCGAAATTGTCAGGGGCGAAGTGGTCTTAAAAGAGACACGCCTCGAGTCCTATTACGAACCCTATGGAGACGGGGTCATTGCCATTTTACATTTGTTTTCCTTTTATCAAGATTCCAAGAGCTCATCCGCTTCAGATCTCGCTGATGCGCTGGAAGCAATCAAGAAAGAGCAAAATGTCAAAGGAGTGATCTTAGATTTGCGAAATAATGCCGGAGGACTTCTTCCTCAAGCAGTTTCGGTAACAGGGCTTTTCATTTCTAAAGGCGTCGTCGTTTCCGTCAAAGACAATACAGGCCATGTCCAGCACCTACGGAATATCGACGGAAAAAAAATATGGGACGGACCTTTAATGGTATTAACGAACCGGACGAGCGCTTCCGCTGCTGAAATCGTTGCCCAAACCCTGCAAGACTATGGCAGAGCATTTGTTATTGGCGATCCTGAAACTTTTGGGAAAGGAACATTCCAGACCTTTACATTAGAAGCTGCCAACTTTGGGAAGGTGAACCCAAAAGGGGAATACAAAGTAACACGGGGACGCTACTACACCGTTTCAGGGAAGAGTCCTCAACTCGTCGGCGTTAAAGCCGACATTGTCGTGCCAGGGATTTTCTCCGAAATGGAAATAGGGGAAAAATTTTCCAAATATCCCGTAGAAACTGATCAAATCGCTCCTAGCTTCCAAGATGATCTAAGCGATGTTCCTCCAATGCATCGCTACCAGATCAACCGGATGTACAAAGACCAAATGCAGCCGATTATGACAACCTATCAGCCCTTTTTAGAAAAATTGAAGAAAAACTCTGAACTGCGCATCGCTCAAAATAAAAACTACCAAAACTTCCTCAAAGAGCTCAGCAAAAAGGATGAGCTTGCAGACACCTTCGAATTTTTTGGACAGAACGATCTTCAGCTGACAGAAACATTGAACATTATGAAAGATTTCATCCTTTTTATCGACCAAAGCAAAATTAGGCAAGCTGCTAAGGCGGCTTGACCTTAAGCACCAGTTGCTAGAGCTGACGTTAATTCAGGTTTCGTCGATTTTTCCGGGTATCCGAGTTTTTCAACTGGCTCCATAGTTGAAATCTAAGAGGAAAACAGAGAGAATATGAGACTTTGAACCTTCTTAAGGACTTCCCATCCATGAAAGTACGCGTACGCATTGCTCCATCCCCTACAGGCGATCCCCATGTCGGCTCTGCCTACATGGCTCTTTTCAATTTAATTTTTGCACGCCGCTTCAATGGCGACTTTATCCTTCGGATCGAAGATACAGACCGGACACGTTCCCGGCCTGAATATGAAAAAAACATCTTTGATGCTCTGAACTGGGCAGGGATCCGCTGGGATGAAGGCCCCGATGTTGGAGGACCTTTCGGACCCTATCGACAATCTGAGAGGACGGAGATCTATCGTGAGCACTGCCAGATGCTTCTCGATCAAAATAAAGCCTATAAGTGTTTTGCCACACCTGAAGAGCTTGCTGAAATGCGCGAAATGGCCGCTAAGCTGGGACAGCGGGTAGGCTACGATCGCCGATACCGCAATTTAAGCCCCGAAGAAGTTGCCGAACGGGAAAAGGCTGGCCAGCCTTATGTGATCCGTCTTAAGGTGCCGCTGACAGGAGAGTGCGTGTTTGAAGATGGAATTAAAGGGCGCATCACATGCCCCTGGGCAGACATCGACGACCAGATCCTCCTTAAGTCGGACGGGTTTCCAACTTATCACTTGGCCAACGTGGTTGATGATCATTTGATGCAGATTTCCCACGTGATTCGCGGCGACGAGTGGATGAGCTCTACGCCTAAACACATCCTTCTTTATGAAGCCTTTGGATGGACCCCTCCAACATTTTTGCATATGCCATTGCTACTTGGCAAAGATGGAAAAAAGCTCTCAAAGCGACGCAACCCCACTTCGATTTTTTATTACCGCGATAGCGGATACTTGCCCGAAGCGTTCTTGAACTTCATGACCTTGATGGGCTACAGCATGCCGGAAGACAAAGAGATCTACTCGCTTGATGAGATTATCGCTGTCTTTGATCCCAAGCGGATCGGAATATCAGGAGCATTCTTCGATATCCAAAAGTTGGACTGGCTCAATCAACAGTACCTCATTAACACTGTTCCTGAAAATCAACTTTGGGAAAGGATAAAAACATGGAGCTTCAACGAAGCGTTCATGCAGCGTCTGATGCCATTATGCCATACGCGCATCAAGACTTTTGGGGAATTCATGGAACTCTGCAGCTTTTTCTTTGTCAATCATCTCCCCTATACAGACGAGCTCCTCTGCCCCTCCCAAGTGCCAAAAGAAAAAATAGCGCTCCTCTTGCAAGCCATTATTTGGAGCTTAGACGAGCAAGAAAATTGGAAGCGGGAAGGGATTGAAAAAGCAGCGAACTCTGTTGCAGAAATATTTGGCGTCCATTTGAAAAAAGTGATCATTCCAATTTTATACGGATCTCTCACCGGAAAAAGACATGGGCCTCCGCTCTATGATTCTTTCGAGATTTTAGGCAAGGACCGCTGCAGAGCGCGCTTCCTTAATTCGATCGAATTTTTAGGCGGGATATCCAACAAGAAGATGGACACTCTTGCAAAAGCTTGGGCAAAGAAAGATTGCAAAGAACTATAGAACGAAAACGAGCCTTGGCAGATATTGGTTTTAGAATCGTTACCGCTTCGGGTCCTCGGAGGATTTTGAAGTTACAGCTTTTTCTTCCGTGCCGTCGGAAATGATGTATGTGGATGAATTGCCTGAGCCGCCGCAGCCTGCAAGAGCAAGAAGCAACAGAAAAAAAACTGGCAACTCTTTGAGTAGCTTTTTATAAGTAAAATTAGCCATAGGTACTAGGAGACATATGCTTTTTGTTTGCATTGATTTTCCTTTTATCTCTTTTTACAACGATTGTCTATGATTATTTCATCTGAAACCCCATCTTTGAATGCAGCTATCAGCAAAGCAAACCCAGCACAGGCATGCATCCAAGAGCGTTTTTTGCTGACCAAGGAAGGCTCTTCCAAAAAAACATTCCATGTCTCGCTCAACCTTGAAAATAGCGGAGTTTCTTTCAAAGTAGGCGATTCGATCGGCATTTTTGCAGAGAACGATCCGATCCTTGTTTCCCATCTGATCGCTGCAATGAAAGCCTCGGGCGATGAGATGATTCTAGATCCTCGTTCCCAGCAAGAGATCTCGTTAAAGTCATTTTTGTCCCAAAAAGCAAACCTCTCCCGTCTGACCTCTTCATTCTTAAAGCTGTTTCACGAGCATGAAACGCTTCATGAAAAGAAAAACCACCTCCATCGGATGCTCCAACAAGAGAATAAGCCGCTGCTGTCGCAATATTTAAGCACTCACGACCCTCTTGACCTTTTCAAAGAGTTTCATGAAGTCAACGCCCCTCTGCAAGAAGTCTGCGCTCAGTTCGGTCCGCTCCTTCCTCGATTCTATTCTGTCGCTTCCTCTCAATTAAGCCGTCCAAACTACGTCGATCTTACTGTAGCGCTCTTCACATTTACCCATTCCGGAGAGCAACGGTTTGGCGTCGCCAGCCATTTCTTATGCAATTTGGCCAAAGTCCAAGAAACCCCGATCCCCATTTATGTCCAGCCTGCGCATCATTTTACTGTTCCTTCCGATGACTCTGCTCCGATCATCATGATCGGTCCTGGCACGGGAGTTGCAGCGTTTAGAGCTTTTATGCAGGAAAGAATGGCCCGAGGGGCCCAAGGCAAAAATTGGTTGTTCTTTGGCGAGCGGAACCGGGAGACCGACTATTTCTATCAAGAATATTGGGAAGACCTTGTCAAAGACAAAAAGCTGCGCCTTGACCTCGCATTTTCACGAGACCAGGCAGAAAAAGTGTATGTCCAGCACAAAATGATGCAATCGGCATCCGACATATGGCGATGGCTTCAAGAGGGCGCTTACTTTTATGTCTGCGGCGATGCTCACCGGATGGCTAAAGATGTCGAAGCAGCCCTTGTACAGATCGCAGTTGAGCAAGGTTCGATGAGCGAAGAATCCGGAAAAGCCTTCGTTAAATCGCTCCGCACTCAAAAACGCTATCTAGCAGACGTCTATTAAAAGAAAAATCGCTAAATACTGATCATTAATCGCTTACACTATTCGACTGTTGTAAGAATACAGAAACACTGCAAGCCGTCGCCGCAGCCGAAATCGGTCAGTCCATCTCCAGAAGTCACTGTCATGCCAACTTGATCAGGAGTAATCTTCATCACCTGGGCGATTTTTGCGCACATTTCAGGGATTTTTGCTTGAAAACGTGGCCTTTTTCCTTCGATTGTCAGAGCGACATGCTCGATCTGTTGTTTACCCAAGGTCTCAAGCGCCTTTTCAAGATAGACTTGGCTGTCGGTGATCCCATCCTTATGGCACAGGTCGATTGCAATTTTTCCTAGAATTGGAACCCCCGCGACCGATGTGATTGCATTGCAAATGGCATGGAATACCACATCGCCATCGGAATCCGCTGATAGCCCTGGAGCATCCGGAAAAATAAGTCCTGCGACTACGCAGGGCTTTGTAGAATCTGCGGATAGAAACCGGTGGCTGTCCTGTCCGATCCCTACGCGCACCCTTGGAAATCGGTTTGCCTTTGTACTCAATTCGCTCATTTTAGCATCTCAGATTTAAAAACTTGTTTTGAGCTTAATTTCTTTTTCATGACGCTCGATGGCAAGCTGGATCAGCCGGTCGATCAGCTCGGCATAGGGAATGCCGCTAGCCTCCCACAATTTGGGATACATGCTGATCTTCGTAAAACCGGGGATCGTATTGATCTCATTCACCAGAACATCGCCGTTCGGCTTTAAAAAGAAATCCACACGCGCCATCCCTTCGCAACAGAGGGCGCGATATGCATCGAGCGCCATATTTTGAATATGGAAAACCAGCTCTTTGTCCAAAACAGCAGGTATTGTAAACAAAGCGCCATTTTCATCGATATACTTAGCTTCGTAAGAATAAAACTCATGCTGAGGGATCAGCTCGCCGGGCAATGAAGCGATCGGGTTGTCATTTCCGAGGACCGAGCACTCGATCTCCCTGCCAGGGATAAACTCTTCGATCAACACTTTCCTGTCATATAAAAATGCATCTTCTAACGCAGGGATAAAATCTTTTTTATCTTTAACCTTTGCAATGCCGACCGAAGAGCCTAAATTGGCCGGCTTAATGAAGAACGGAAAACCTAACTGCTTAACGACCCCGTCAAAATCGACCTTATTTTTATTCATTTCATGCACCGTGATAAAACGTGCGATGGGGATTTCGGCATCCCTTAACAGCCTTTTCATGACATCTTTGTCCATTCCGATAGCAGAACCTAAGACTCCGGCTCCTACAAATGGGATGTTTGCCAGTTTCAGCAATCCTTGAACAGTCCCATCTTCTCCAAAAGTGCCATGAAGGACGGGGAAAATCACATCGAGCTGCAAGGAATCTTGCAGCTGATTGCCCGAATAGCAGATCAGCTCCTTGCGATGTTTTGTGGGGACTAATGCGACAGATTCCTTATGTCCATACAAATGAACAAGCTTGGGATTATCGGCGTGCATTAAATACTCATAGCCCTTCTTAAGATGCCACTCTCCATTCTTATCGATCGCAATAAGGAACACTTCATATTTGCTTTTATCAATCGCATCGATGACATTCTTTGCAGAGATCAATGAAATCTCATGTTCTGCAGATTTTCCACCAAAAAGCACACCTACCCGCAATTTTTTCGGAGACATAAAAGGACCTTGACTGAAGATTGAACTTAAGAACCAGGCTGACCGGAATCCGCAACTTCCTCATCAACTTATATATATACACATCATGGTTCAAAAATTGGTTTTGGCTTTGCTGGCATCCCAGACTTTGATCCCGCCTGCATCGACCATGTGTATTCACATGACCTCTTTCGGCGACGGCTATAGCCTGGTCCAAATTCTGCGCGCCAGCTTTGCCAAATTCCAATTTTTGAACCACTCTGTGTATACTTGTTTCTGCTAAACTTTGTCCATTACGAATTGAGGACCATGACCAAAAAACTCCACATCGCAAACACCTTCTTTGAATGGGAGCTCGAGCAATCTTTTCCCAGCTCTCGTACGATCCCAGAAGTCTTGCGCACAAGTCCTATCTATCTCCAGCTCCAGTTCCTCCCTTTCCTTTATGCGGATGAAAACGATGCTATTTTAGTTTCCCACCCTCCGCTGCCTGAATACGAAACGATCAGGAAAGAACATGGCCTTCCTAATCTCACTGTATACACTTTCGATACGCTGTTCTCCGATACGGACCTTCAAGTCAATCCCTGGGGGCATTCTGAACTGATTGCGCGATGGGCTACCTCGCAATACTTACACTGCCCAATGCCTTCATGGGAAATAGTAAAAACAGTGAATTCCAAAGCCTATTCGTTTGCACATTCAAAGAACCTTGCAGGTTCAGCGCTTTTGCATAACAAACAAGAAGCTGACGCTTGGCTGAAAAGAACAGAAGGAATACAGAGGGTCCTAAAGACGTGTTTCGGCGTATCTGGACGCGGACATATGCATATTCCTTCCGAGACCTCTTCTTCAAGTAAAAAAATAGACCTGTTTTTTGAAAAGGAACTCCGATGCAACCGTCCCGTGATTGCAGAACCTTGGGTCGATCGGATCCTGGACTTTAGCACCCAGTGGATCATTTCCCCACAGAAGCAGACCGAATATGCGGGGGCTACGCTATGCATGAATGATCCCAAGGGACAGTACCGCTCAAACACCGTTGGCAGCGAGGATTCCGTTTTCGGACCCTACTTGCCATTTCTACTTCAGCATAAGGAAGCCGTGCAGGGCATTCTCCATAATATGGCACATTTAGGATACTTTGGCCACGTGGGAATCGATGCGATGCTCTATCTCGATGTTGAGACCCGTTCGGCACAGCTTCAACCGATTGTAGAAATCAACGCACGCAAAACAATGGGATGGGCAGCAATTCTCTTTCAGAAAAAGCACTTTCCTGACTGCTGCGTTGAGCTCCAGTACCGTTCTGGATCATGCGGAATCCTCCCTTCGAAGATCGCAATTTCTAATGGGGATCAACTCGAATTCAGACGAAACATCAGCGCAGAAATCAAAAAAAACATGTGAATATTAATGCTTTGATAGGATATTAATGGATTAACTTGAATCTCGAGTTCGTAATGAAACTGACGTCATCCATCCTCTGGTGCGCAGCGCTTTGCAAAATCCTCTGTGCGCCATGCCTTTTCTCTAATGATTACCGATATCGCACAGAGAAAGATTTTATGAATTTGGACTCTGAGAAACCCGCCCAAGCCGAATCCAAACGTTCCGACAAACAAAGCATTTCCTCTAGCAAAAAGGGGAAGAATGAGGATCGATTAAGCTCTGAATACAAGAGAAAGTTCAATGACCCTTCGCAGCACATAGCTGGCGAAGCGGCCTTGGACACGGACCAGTCTCAAAATGCAGCCAGTCCAAATGCACAAAATCAGACTGAAAGCGGTATATCTTTCCCCTTCATTGCCGATGAAGCACCCATTGCTCCTCAAGAACCTGTCTTTTCTGTTTCTGAAATAACGCTTCTGTACGAACACCATCAGCGAGAACCTATTTCAATTGAAGAACTCAATCAGATCGAGTTCGAATTCTGTGAAAAGAACAACGTTCTTTATGCATATAAAGATGCTTTAAAGCACACCGATTCCAATTGCCAGCACGTCGAACTGAGCATCGATGATATCAACAGCGACTCACATACCACAGTTCTTTCAGCAAGCGCGATCCAGTATATTCTCGAAGAGTTACTGAACGCTTTTTATGAACGGAACATCCATTGGGTGGTGATGCATATCCCCGAGGATGACATTTCCTCTCAAGGAATTGATAAGCGCGAACATGACGACGATGAACTGACCATCCTCATCTCCGTTCCTGTCATCAAAGAGGTCGGGGTCACCTATGCCGATCCGAACGGCGGTTCTAAGCCCCCCGAAAATTCCAAGCTGTCGAAAAAAATCTGCGATGAGCTGCCTCTATCCGTCCCTGATCCATCAACAGGAATTCCGGGAGATTTCATCAACTCGAATGTTTTAAACAATTATCTGCATTCTCTGAACCGGCACCCAAACAGAAGGGTCGACCTAGAGATTGGCCCAACCGATCTGCCAGGAGAAGTCGGCCTTGATTTTATCGTAACGGAAAAACGGCCTTATTATTTTTACTTCAATGCCAATAACAACGTCCCAAAGCCGATCAACCGCTGGCAGGAATCGGTGGGATTCATCCACACCCAAATGACGGGAAATGATGATATCTTCAAGTTCAACGCTTCAACCGACAGCTTTGATAAATTTTATTCCTTCAGCGCCTCCTACGAAGCCCCACTTGGAAGATCGTTAGGAAACCGCTGGGGAATTTCCGGAAGCTACTCCCGATTTTTATCCGCCGAATTTGCCCTTCCTCAGAACCTTTTTATCGGAACGCAGGCCATTGCCAATCTCGAGTTCATCAGCAATATCGGCCAGTGGGACAGGCTCTTTTTAGACCTGGATGCGAACTTGCAATACCGTCATATCCATAATGAGGGGCACTTCATTTTCCCCTCCGCCACCAAAAACTTCATCCTTCCTGAACTTGGCCTCAAATTGATCCAGTTGAAACGGGAAAGCAAGTTGATCGCCTCTTTGTCTGTTCAAAGCACGATCAGCTCCCTATTTTGGGATGTGAGAAAAGGGCTGGACAACCTCGGGCGTACCGATTTAAGTCCGAACTGGGGCATTGTCCAAGGCGGATTTTATGGCAGCTCGTATCTTGAGT
>JAFEGU010000040.1 GCA_018239725.1 Verrucomicrobiota bacterium
CCTGCAAAAACAGATCCAAGTCAATCAATTGGAAGAACAAAAACAAATCTTGCTTGGACATTTTCCAGAAGTGGTTGAAGGCAATCTACAAGCCTCCCATGAAAACCAAAGGATGCGCGCTGGAATCGAAGCTGTTGCAGCTTCTCGAAAAAGCCAGATTGAAAGCAGTAGAGGTCAAGTAGCACAAGCCCAGCTCAAACCGTTAAGAGATGAGCTTGTCAAAAAAATGAACTCTTTAACAAGCGAGACTAATGACCTCAAGAGCCAAGCTCTGCATGCAGCCAAGGATGCAGCCGATGAGTTAGGACTTTCCCATGAGTTCAACCACCCAGAAATTTTTACGGAAGAAGAACGCTTCCATGCCCTTTTAGACAAGTATGAAATGGGAGAGTTGAACCTAGCTGACAAAAATCGCCAAAAACGTCTTGAAAAGGCTCTGACAGAGTTTGCCTTTTTAGCAACTCAGAAAGAACTGTACCATCAAGTTGTCTTCAATGAGACACAGTCCATCCCCGAACTGGCGCAGATATCCCAGCGGATGCATGCAGTCAAAAAACAATTAGCCTCTCCAAAAACGGATGAACAGAGAACTGCCTTGAATAATGAACTCTTGCAACTGGATACCCAGTGGCGGGTTGTTTCCGGCGAAGTGCTTTCTAAGATCGAACGGGCGGACAATCTGACGATCTATTCACAAAATAAAGATGCTAAAGAGGCAAAGCTCGACAACCAGGAGCTGTCCCGCGCGTATCTTGTCCATGGCTACCTCTACCAGATCGGGATTACGAGAGAGCAGATCGAGACCATCGAAGCGATCATTGCAAATCCCTCATCGCTTCAAGAATTGCGGATGGGGCTTGGCAAGTCTTCCGTCATCTTTCCCCTTGTAGCACGGCTGCTTGCCCGCCAAGGGTTCCTTCCTGTTGTGCTCTTTACAGACGAGCTGATCGAACAGGGAAAAAAAGAGATGGATCGAAGGGCCTATGAATTCAAATTCCAACGGAGCCCTGACCTAACGTCAAAAGATTTAAGCCAAGAGTACCAAAGATTGCTCGAGGTCAAAACTTCCCATCGCTATATCGTTTCCACTGCATCAAGGCTTGCTGCAGTCGAAAACAAAATCCATGAATATGAAAGCCAATTGGTCTCGTTAAAAGCGCAATATGACGCAGCCAAAAAGGAATACGACTCCTTAGTTAAGCCAAAGAGCGAATCAGAAGCAAAGCCGGAAAGCGAATCCAGCAAGAATAAAGAGAAAGCTGAAGCAGTCGATTTTCTTTATAAACAATTGGTCGAAAAGTCATCCCAACTGTTCTGGCTGCGCAAGATCTATATGGTATTTGATCCCGATACTCACAATGCGCGGTTCTTAGTGGACGAGGCGGACGAGGTCTTTAACTTTTCACTGGAATATAACTACGCCGACGGAGATCCCGATCCGATCGATCCCAAAATCTACCAAGGCGCCGAAGATGTCTTCTCTATTCTTCTTTCGAATAAAAACGAAAACATTGACAAATTGCGCACGGCCCTCGCTAAAAACACCCAGGCTACCCTGACTCCTCAAGAATATCGGAATGCAGCTTTAGCGATCGGCAGGCAATTGCATGAGAAGTTGGGTCCTGACTTAAAAACAAAGGTCGATAAGGAAGCATTCGCCCTTTATCTTGCCCCTCCGGAAGACCCGGACAATCCGCCTCTGCTTCCAAACGGCCTTCCTGAATGGCAAGAGGGAGAGGACGTTGACTACTCTGTGCAAGAAAAAGTCGGTGGATGGAGGATGTGGCTGACCTCCACAATGCCTCTGATCTTGAAGAAACAGTATGGGATGGACTACGATTTGAGCCAAGATGGATTTACCGTAACCCCGCGCAAAGAGGAACGGGCCAAAGCCAATACCTTCTTTGGCCAAGAAGCTGAACTGGTCGGCTACCATTTCCTTAACTACGTCGCTACCCCTCCTTCTCAAGAAATTTTTAAACAGATGCTGCCGCAAATTGAGTTCCGTGCCGACGAAGCGGAGAAAAATCCTCACGATCCTTCTTTACAATTTGCAAAAGCATGGTTGGAGGATCTTAAAGAAGGCATCTCTGCCCCAACCAACGAAGCGCTTTATCAACGCCTTGCTGAAGATCCGCAAGCGGGTTTTAAACTTCGCTCAGGTTTTCTCCGCTTTCTTCTCCTTGATGAAACATTAATCAAGCTCAATAAAAAACAGATCAGCTGCCGCGTCGTTGATCTGATCGGAACAAGGATTGTTGCTGGTGCAACCGGGACAAAAGATCCTTACAAGGCGGCGCTTTTAGGCTTTAAACCTTTAGAAAAGGAAGCTTCCGGAGAGCCGAGGTCAATCTCTGCAGACCTTTTGCTGCGCCTGCAAGGGATGGGAAAGGGACTTGATGAGCCGGTGGGAACCTTTGATGAACCTATGAAACAATTCCAAACTCTGCTTGAGGATCCCAATTGCAAAGCGATCATCAATATCGCAGCATCGATCCCCGGCAAGCCAACGCCAGCACTTGTCCAAGACCTCCTCAAAACAATAGAAGGCTCAAAAAGGCAGATCATCTACATCGACCCAGAACAAAAAACAGCATTCCTTGCCTTCAGAAATCCTCTAGGAGAGATCATTACACGTCCGTTCGATAAGGTGAAAGACGCAGCGCTGATCAATCCGGCGCGCGTCCTCTACTACTTTGCTCCAGCGGATATCCGTGGCACAGACTTTAAGATCCCATCGGGGTACGGCGCTTTGATCGCGGGGCCGACGACCACATACAGCCTCTGGGAACAAGCCATCTGGAGATTAAGGCGCTTTGGCTCAGGCCAAGAGATAAAAATTTATGTCCATAAAACTCTCGGCAAAAAGATCCAAGCTGAAACTGGATCGGATAAACTCACTGTCGGCAATGTTGTCGGCAACGTCCGAGATCAGACCATTAGCGAGGATACGTTCCAAAGCTACAAGGCCCTCTCATCAATGCCCGAGGCCATTACGAGAAAGCATTTAAAAGGGCATCTGTTCCGTCCTCAAGGTACCATCGAGATGATCCGCTCTCCGGAAAACCAAGAGGCTTTTTTAGAGTCTGTGGAAAATGAGATAAAACTTCACAAAGCAACTAAAAGCTATTTCTTCAGCACCAAAAGCATCAATTTGCGCAGCTATTACACGCCGGCTTCAACGATTGAGACAACCGCTGCCATTGCTCAAAGCTTCACTGATGAAAAAGAACGGCTTCGCTCGCTTGAAAGCGAACTGACCTCCCTTTCGATCAGCGTCAATGAGGCCTTCTCCGAACTTGAACTTAAGGAAAGCGAGTTTGAACAGAACAAAGCAAACCATGAAAAGCACTTGAGCCCGAGAGTTCCTGGATCGCTTGATAAAGACCAAAGCAGCCAATCAACAATTGAACAACAACAGCAGCAGCAACAGCAGCAACAGCAACAGCAGCAAACAAGATCAACGCTATTGCGCAGAAAAACCGGAGGCAAATTCCATTCTGTGGCCGCTCAGTTTAATCCGAGTATGGAATTCAAGTATCGTAACACAACAACTGACCTGCAAGATCCTCTGCTGTATCCCAATTGCGGATTTCCTAAGTGGAGCGATGATCCAGAAACAGAGATCACGTCAACTCGTTTTTTAGCTGCAACATCTGAATTTCAGGAGCTTTTTTCCAAAGGATTTGCTTCATTGCAAGAACCTCCAAGCATATATTTATTTATTCAGCAAAGCGATTCAGGAACAAAAAGCTACCTTTGCACCCAAGCCGATCTTACTTCGGGAATTTACGATTTGTTGCAACAGGAAAGGCTTAGCCCCGAAGAGGACAAAACATATCGATTGATCCTCATTTCTCCGAAAGAAAATGATGGCTCACTTGAACAGGCTAACACTAATCCTAAAATTAAAGGTGAAGAAGAAACATTATTACAGCACACTGTCTTTGCAAAACTTTCGATCGGAATTACGATCTATAACGAGAAAGAATTGGAATTTCTTAAAACATGGGTTGAAGGGCTAAAACCCGACCAATACAACAACCTTCTCAGAGAACTTGATCTGCGACGAGGCGTTCCTTTAGTCCAATTCCTTTTAACCTTACGTTCCGACCGCGGTACCTCATTACCTGTTACGGCAAAACCCCAAGTTGCTAAGCCTGTAACAACAACTGCAGTTACACGTAAAACCGCTCCCGTTTCAGCTGCTGCCCGGTCTGGAAGAGAACTCATCCACGATGCCGGCGGTGGAGGCAATTGTGGGCCTCTTGCAGTTTCGCACCAACTCGCGTTAATGGATTCTCATTCAAAAAATACGGTAAAAGACCTGCGGAATCTGGCATCTCAATATTTAGAGAATCCCAAGGCTCTTGACGATGAGCTATTATTCGGATGGGTCACTAATGCCCTCATCGAAGAAGGTGAAGAGATAAAAACCTTTGCTGATTCTAAAACCATTAAAGGAAAACAGATCCAAGACGATCTTCGCGCCCTTCAGAAAGAATATGCAAAAAAAGGCTTTAAAGATTACCCTCTTGAGCTTCGTAAACGGATCCTCACCTATCGAGCAGAAAGGCTGAATACCAATCGCATCTGGGTCGACAAAGACTTTTATTATATCCTAGGTAAATTGAATATACCGGTTGCAATTGTTCGACCAGGCGACGACGGACTATTTATTGAAGAGAGGTTCCCTTCCGACAAGCCGATTGATAAAGAGAAAACGGTGTGGATCTATTACAATGGAACGCGCCATAGCGGAGGATACCATTTCAAAAGCTTTACGCGAAAAGATGCCAGATTCGAACCATGGGTCGATAGACTGATCCTTGAAGACCGCGATAAAGCAATAAGTACTTTCTGCAAGCACATTGAAGAAGGAAAACGCGTGCTTCAAGGACCGGATCTTTCACCAAATGATCAGAGTCCTAAAGATAAAGCTATTGGTAAAATGCAACGCGCTGTTGCCGATATTAAGAACTCCCATCCAGCCGCATTTGAAAAAATTATCGCCCTTCTTAAAGATAAAAATCCAGATTTGCAATTTGAAGCGAACAACATCGAAAATACCAACGAGAATTACCTAGAACTATTAGACGACAAATACGAAAAAATATTCAATTTAGACACAATTAAAAAATCTTTTAAAAGCCAATAATTGTTATTTACTCTTCAGTTTGATATGATGCTTCCATTTATCAAACTGAGGAAATTATGGCTGTAAAGATCCCTTCATTGAGAGAACTTTGTTTAGCAAAGGCATCCGAAGTCCTTGAAAAAGATATAAAAAAATATTACGAAGAACACCCTCTTGGAAGCTCTAACACCAAAGACCAGATCGCGATCTACTGCGCTAGGCTCGCTAATGCTTGCAATCAATTGTTCCACTCCAACCGTCCTTGGAAAACAACTTTTGACACCCTTCCTTTATCGCTCTCCTCGCAATGCCCGATCCCCCATTTTCTTCCCCTGTTCGCCGATGACGAAAAGTCGGCGCAGCAAGATCTTGCATTGAAACTCTTTGCAAAGCATTTCCCAACCGCTCCATTCCGCGGACAGCCCAGCGTTCCCGCCGACCAGCAGTTTTACGCCGAGCATCTCCAATCCATTTTCCAAAAGTGCGGCGGCGATTTCCGGCAGTTCACAGCCAAAGACTTTGCCCTTTTTATCGAAAATAGGGAAAAGATCCATGCCCTGATGTTTCAACGCAGCTCTTTGCTGACTGACACGCATTTGGCAAGCATGGTCTCCTTGTTTCCTGATATCCGCTACTTAAGCTTAAAAAACTGTGCTGCAGTCACAGAAAAAGGGCTTTTAGGCGCTCTGCATGAACCGGATAAGCTTGAACACCTTTCTCTTGGCTACAGCTTAAGCGTAAACAATAATGTCCTAAGCCGCCTTCGGCACACAGGCAACCTCCGTCACTTAGAACTGAGCTCGATCGATCCAAAAGCTAACATGCAGCTGATCGTGAAGATCGTCCAGGCCAACCCCCATCTTGAATCCTTGGCTCTTGGCCATTTAGACCAGCTCCGCGATCACCACTTGATCGAGATCCTCCAACAAGCCCCAAAATTAAGGTTTTTATCCCTTTCAAACTGCAATCGCGTCAACATAGGCCAATGCCTTGAGAAGATCTATTCAAACCAATCGACCCCCTATGAGCTGCTTATCGAAAATTGCACCGGACTTGCCCCTCAAGACTTCCCAGAGGCTGCCCCCTATGATTACCCTCTTGAGTCCCTGACCGTCCTCAACTGCCCGAATATGTCCGATTTGAGCCCCTTGGTGAAAAGGTGTCCTTATCTCAAAAAAGCCTCTGAACACGAAAATTTTTGACACAAAATACATAAACATCACAACACCAACCACTTGCATAGATAATTCAAAATAGTAAGAAACCAATACCAGCCAGAAACAAACTAAAAATAAGCACTTACGCCTATATTTGAAAATTACAATAAACATTGAATTAAAATAATAATTTTAATAAGTGATTATTGTAAAAACCAAAAAAATGGGTAAATTATGGCATTCTTATCAAATATCTTTAAAAAAGACTCTCATCCAGTTAATTCTGATGTCCAACATATAGCAAATGGGCTTTCCGATACGTTCAAAGACGGAACAGTCAAACTAGCCCATGGCATCGACCAAAAATATAGCGAAATCTCCGAACTCGTTAAATGGACTACCCGTTTCGTAGAAGATGGCGAAACACCTCAGACGCTTCCTGAGGAGGTCCAAGGTTTATTAGAAACAGCCAGCAAAGCTCAAGAGAGCATGAATAAAGCCATTGAGCAAAAGGCATTTCCAAATCCGTACATCCGAACCTTTGCAAAAGACCGAACCGATCGCCAGGTGACAGTCCTGCAAAAACTCGATGGGTTTGTACAAGAAAACCAAGCTAGCATCGAACGTCTGCAACGACGAAAATCAGAAGATCCTAAGGGCTTTTCCAAAGACATCGAAGAGCTGTCAAAGACAGCACGCAAAGAAGTAATCGGCGTCATCCAATACCTCGCTGATGGCCATTATGCCCAGCCTCAACTTTCTTTCGATGAATTTGAATTGATGCACAGTAACATCGAAAGCGCTGATGTCAAAGAAGTTGTGCAATCCAAGGCCACACTATCTAAAATAGATATCAAGCAAGCTGACCAACGGCCTGAGATAAACCCAGTGACCGACGACGAGTTGCACGAGCTATAATTCCAAATCCCTCTCTTTCGATAGCACAATCATTGATAAGGCGGCATGTGAAAGCATGGCCGCCTTTTTCGTTGCAAGCCTCTTTATACATACTGTAATCGCGCTTTCGGTTAAGGATCCTTAGCCAAAAGTTCGATTGCAGTATGTATACGACCATTGTCAAACACGCTAACAGGAATAGCTCACTGTGCAAGTGCGCGGCCAAGCATCACAATGCCTAGCAGACGATAGACATAAGTTCTTTCCTTGATTGACGCAGAAGATAAATCGCCGCGTTCCGAATAGGCGGGCAAGAAGCTAAATGCCTTTTTCATTTCACTGTATTCAGGTTCGGAAAGTTCCTTTAATAATCTAACGAGATCTTCAATTTGAGGGAGCATAGGAACGTCTTGGATCTTTGGATGGGACTGCAGAGCTCTGGCCAGTTGAAGATCGGAGTTAACAAACTGGAAAAGGGCCTGGTTGATTGCAGCAAAGACAAGTTTTTGATCTTCTCTTTTTGCATAGATCAGTTCAAATACTCTCCGATAGAACTCTTGTCCTTCAGCAGTAAGCGAAATTTCAACATCGGCCATGAATGGGATCGCAGATAATGCTTCTTGGTCCGTTATCGGCAACTTGAAATAGCTTTCTCTTAAATTGGTTAGCTCAGATTCAGATGGCGCGAAGAGTTCGGGAAGCTGTTCAGTGGAAAGCGGATTTTTAATCAGCATAAGCACAACGCCGTAAGGAATGAGATCAAATAATTTTGCATCTGCATCTTCAAACATACTTTGAGCATGGGAGACTTTTGCGGGATTTGCAATTAAATATTCGAAGACCGTGCTGTAATAGACCTTCAACGCTTGTGGTTGATTGAACTGGGTTCCCAATGCGGTATGTTTACCAACGATCTTAAACTCAGAGATAAATTGCTTAATAAAGGCGTTGTTAGCAGCGACCAATTGATCGATCTGCTTGTTAGCCGCAGATGATGTCGGCGGCGTAGACAAAGAAAATAAAAAACGGGTCGAAAGCACCTGGGTCAAGTAACGGGTCGCCAAAGGCTTTAACCGCAACAAAGAGCCAGGATGATCTTGAAAAATTTCGTTGCGGAAAACTTCTTCTGCTTTTTTCAAAAAAGCATCGTCTGGAAGATAGCTCTTCTGTCCTGAATGGATTGCTTCATAATATTTACCACACTGGGCTAAAAATTGGGAGCGGGTTGATAAATCACCATCTGATAAAGCTTGATTGCATTCATAAAGAGTGTGAACAGAAACAGCAGACATAAACCCTCCCAACAATTAAATTGGATAAATAATATATAAAATGAAATAAAACATCCAACCTAAAAAATCATCGAAAAACCATTTAATAAAGAATTAAATATAAAAAAAAATAAACCAAAAAGCACAAAGCAGAATAAAAAAATGAAAATTTATAAATAAAACGGAATAAATCGATAGAAATTTCAGACAAAAAAAAGGCCTCGGTTAGTTGCCTAACCGAGGCGAAAAAAAACTTGGCAGCGACCTACTCTTCCATACTCTTGAGTACAGTACCATTGGCGATGAAGGGCTTGACTTCTGAGTTCGGGATGGGATCAGGTATTTCCCCTTCTCTATTGCCACCAAGACTAAAAATCTTGTCAGTCGAAGCTAAAGATGTATTCACTAGATAAAAATTGACGCTTGATCAGATTTTCACATGTTTCATGGCGCTTTTCTCATTTCGCACCATCATTGTCACAACACTTATGGTTAAGTATCATGACAATGATGAAAAATAAAGTGATCAAGTCAATGGACTTATTAGTATTGGTTAGCTC
>JAFEGU010000041.1 GCA_018239725.1 Verrucomicrobiota bacterium
AGGCTGAGACGGCTGCAGCTCTTTTGTTTCCATCAATGAATGGATGATTTTGACAATATGATATAGGTAGGCAGCAGCTTTTTCGTAAATAGTCTTGTGTAGATATTTCCCATCACATGAACTTAAAGGCTGTGCGATGGCCGAAAGAAGGAGATTTTGATCTCTTACGCCCTTTTTACCACCGTAGCGATCGATCTGGTCTGTATGAATTTCTAAAACGTCTTCAAGGGTAAGGAAATAGATTTGCATCTGGTTATTCTGCGAGTCGCTTCAGGGCTCGTCCATATTTCTTATTGATTTTTTTTAGGGAAGAAGAAAAACGTTTCTGATGAGACTTATTTTTTACAGGTGTAATAACAATAGATGTTCCATCCGGAGAAGAAACTTCAAGAGGGGTTGTAGCATCTATGCCTAAAAGATCGAGAATTGGCCTTTCAATAATTAACGCCAAGCTATTGCCGTGCTTAGTGAGTTTTTTTGTTATCGTCATGAAGATCTCCTTTTATGTGTATACCTATGTATATACATTGTAATGACATATAGTTTTTTGTTCAAGAGACTAAAGTCATTCTCTATGAAGAGTTTATTCGATTTTATAAGTTATTGATTTTCAATGGAATGTGGATTTTTGGTTATTCGAGATAGGAGTGCTTGAGCCTGTTCGATTGGCTTGATTCGGCAACTCAATTTGAAATAACTGAAGAAAGACTTCAAAAAGTTGCCCAAAGATTCTCCTCGAAAGTCCGTAAATTTAAAGAGCGGAAAATCCTATAAAAAAACACAGGGGTTTTGCTCATTTTTTCCAGAGATTGATGCCATTAATTAGGTATTCTTTCCACTCTTGTAATGTTGAATAGCTCGACATATATGGTTGATGCAGAATTGCTGGATTTAGACCTTGTTCGCAAAGAAGTTTGCACAAAAGAACCAAATCAGTACGGCCTTGCCCGTCAGGAAAAGGATGGAGCCATTCAAGCATCTGATAGAGATCGGCGATTACGGATAATTTTTCATCTAAAAGCATTTCTGAATCTGGTTTTGAGTTGCAATCCTTGAATCTTGAATTAATTTCTTCAATAGAACGATTGTAATAGTCGAATAAAATTTCGACGATTTTTTCGACTTCATTTTCGTTTTCAAATGTTTTATAATCTAACTTAAGCGTTGGTATGCCTTCATAAGAGAATGAGCAAATTTGGGGAATAGAAGAATTCTGACAACGTTTTTCTATGTATTCTACTAATTTTTGTCCATTCTGTTTCCATTGCCTTTCCCAATGGGTGACCCATTCTTTTGCAGCAGGATATTCATCCCTTTTCCCCCAACTCTCTATGCCTGCATCTGTATTTTTTATGCAATTTTCCCAAAATTCAATATCTTCAGTGTTACTTGCTTCCTTGGCTGCTTGTAATGAACTAAAGGCAAGTTCCCTAAAATTGGTATAATCTTCAATGGTTTTGACAATTTGGTATCGTTCTTTGGCAAAATCTGAAATATCGTTTATAATGGAAAAACTTGCATAGGTACCGCACGTTCTAAAATGACCGCTTTCTTCTGCATGCATCTCGGTCCCATTTTCTCTTCCCTTGAAATGGGAGCAAAGTTTTTTGTGAAGGTCCTTGTAAAAGGAAATGGTAAGAGGCTCAGAAAGATGTTCACTTGCAAAATGACATCCGATTTTTAAAGAATCAAAAAAGCCAGGTTCTTTAGTACTACCATGAAGCCCCTGATCGAAAACTAAATGTCCAAATGAATGGCATTTCCCATCGATGATTTGTTTCCAAAAATCATCACCTAGTTTCCAAAATATTTTGTGTGCTTCTTCCTTCGAAGGCTTTGCAGGAAATGTTTCCCCTTTCTGAGAAGAATTTAGCGCTAAGGAAGGAGTTGTTATTAATGGTATCATTTATTACCCCATTTTTTTGCTTGATGCTAGCCATAATGAATTCAATGAACTAGCGCTATATACATTATTATTCCGAAACTAATTCATTGAAGTTTGTCTGCAAGCTAATTTTAGTTATATTATTAATCATTTTATCAGATATTTATAATATATTGAATATAAATTTTTTTTTTAATTCTGTGTGAGCTAGGGGTGTTTTAAAGTAGTAATTTTAATTTGAGAAAATTAAGGATTCCGATAAGTAATAGACAAATGTGAGAATTTTAAGATGAGGATGAGTCTAAGCCGGGGGGGGAGAAGAGCATAGGGGGCAATCTATTCATGAGGGGACGGTTTAAATCTGGAGAGTCGATTTTGGTTCATGGAGGTTCCAGCGGCATTGGCTCGTGCGCAATTCAACTTGCCAAGGCATTTGGCGGTCATGTGCAACCACAGTTGCGAATGCTGATAAAATGGCGTTCTGCAAGTCTCTGATGGCCGATGAGAGATCATCAACTACAAAGAGCAGGACTTTTTCACATTGTTAAAGGAAAAAGGAGTATATCTCGTCCTTGACATTGTAGGCGGAGAGTATTTTGAGAAGAACTTTCTTCTTCTAAAAGAGGAGGGACGCCTTATCCAGGTTGTACGTATGTGGGGAGGGGCTGCGATCTTTGATTTAAGCCGCTTAATGTTCAAACGGTTGACGGTTCTAGGATCAACGTTAAGGGCGCAGTCTTCAGCAGCAAAAGCAAAAATCGCTCAAGAGCTGCTGAGCCGCGTTTGGCCTCTTTTTGAAGAACGGACTTTAAAACCGGTTGTTACAGCAACATTTCCACTTGCTAATGCCGCAGATGCGCATAAGTTGATGGAATCAAGCCAGCACTGTGGAAAAATTGTCCTCATCGTCCAATCGTGAAGTTTGATCGAGCGAATTTTCCAACCCGCTCTATCCTTTTTGAAATCCTCTAGAACTTCGATCCTGCGGATACTTAGCAGGGACCGAAGTCCATAGAGATTTGACTAGGGCGTGTCATCAATTAAGCCAAACAGTCGAGGCAGCCAGGTAAACAGCAGCAAGAAAATTTCTTGCGAGCTTATCGTATTTCGTGGCAATTCCACGAAACTTCTTAAGTTTGGCAAAAAAATTCTCAATAAGATGCCGGGATTTATTGGATTTCGCTTCGGCGGAATAACAATCCCTTTCTCTGCTTTCCTAAGAGGTTTAATTACCCGCACCTCTGCATCGAAAGCTTTATCCGCAATCACTGTATCTGCTGTCATTTGTGGTATCAACTCATCTGCACCTTCTAAATCTTGAGCTTGGCCAGGTGTAAGCATAAAGCTTGTTGGATTGCCAAGTGCATCGACAGTAGCGTGAATCTTTGTAGTCAGACCACCTTTGCTGCGACCAATGGCTTCGTTCTCGTCTTTTTTTTACGGGCGCCAGCACCATGTTGATGGGCTCTTACGATTGTGCTATCGATCATGCCATATTCATTATCGGGCTTCTGAAGTCAGTTGGCCAAAAAGACGTTGCCATATACCTGTCTTAGCCCAACGGCTAAAGCGTGTGTGTACGACTCGCCAATCCCCAAAGCGGTCGGGCAAATCTCTCTACGGTATACCAGCTCGATAACGATAAAGTACCGCTTCAACAAACAGTCGGTTATTTTTTGCTGTGTTACTCCGACATGGCCCTTCCGGCCTGGCAATAGTTCTTCTATGCGTTCCCACTGATCGTCTCGTAATGCATAACGCTTCATGTTCACCCAATACCCTAATTCAAAGCGTTACAGTCTACTCGACTGAAGCTTGCCTACTCAATCTCTTAATTGATGACACGCCCTAATTCATTGAACCCGTTTTTTGGATAACGACGGTGCCGTATTTGGGGAGGTATGGGATGATCAGCGTTTTTTTCTTCTTTTTTTCTTGCCGTGTAGCACTTCCAAGCTGCAATTCGTCTGGTTCGTCTGAGCGGAAGACGATCTTAGCTTGTTTGATTTCGCTGATTGCGTCATCGTTGTTGTCTTCGACCGCAAAGTCCTTAAAATGCTTGTTCCCAAAGTTATGGACAATGAGGTAGCACTTGTTTGGATCCGATGGGTCGATCCGCTCGTAAGCGATCACAGCATCTTTCGGCCCAGAAGAGACCCACTTGAACCGGCTTAAGTTCTCTCCGGGTTCCCACAATGCTGGGGTCCTTAGGTAGAAGTGGTTGATCCTTGCATACTGCTCCTTAAAGGATTGGTGCTCAGGGTTTGAGGCTTTGTCCCAATCTAATCCTTTGATCGGATCGAAGTGCCCGTCGAAGCCAAACTCCGTTCCCATTGCGCTCATACGTGCATGCTGAGGAGCAAACGCATTCATTGCGTAGTAAAGTCGGACCTTCTCCTTGACGTCTTCCGGAGTGTCGTCGGAGCTAGTGACGTGTTTGATGATGTGTCCACCACTGTCTGCGGCTTTGGTTTGGTCGTGGCTTATGTAAGGGCCAATATTGCGCTGGTTGTTGCAGCTTGTCAGCGTATTCATAAGAATTTTTCTGTTGTTTTGAGTAGATCTTTTTTCCGCGGTCAATTGGAAATATTCAAATGTTTTTTGACAGGTTTCCATATTGAAGCGCAGATCGAAACCGAGGCCTTTTCCTGAAGGATGATCCGTGGGCAGCGTGTCATAGCAGCCTTCCGTCCATGAGTTTTCTGAAATGGTCAAGGCATTCATCTCTCTTGCCATTCGGTTCATGTCGTGGACGAACTTAATAGCATTATGGTTCCATTCCGTTCCATCTGGGCCCGGATTCCAAGCATTGAACTGTCTCGCCTTGCTATAGCCGATAAAGTGGGCAACGGCGTCGACGCGGATACCGTCCATATGGCATTCCTCTAAGAAGAAACGTGCGGACGACAAGAGGAAGTTGCGCACATCTTCACGGTCAAAATTGAAGATGTACGTTCCCCATCTACTGTGTCGGTTGATAGGATCTGGTGTTTCGAAGAAATGCGTTCCGTCGAAATCGCGCAAGCTCCAATCGTCCTTGACGAAGTGGGCAGGGACAAAGTCCATGATGACCGCAATGCCGTTTTGGTGCATGATGTCGACAAACTCTTGGAAGTCTTTAAGCGATCCGTTGCGCGATGTCGGTGCAAAATAGCCAGCGACCTGGTATCCCATCGATTCATCTACGAAGTGCTCGAACATTCCAAAAAGCTCGACATGGGTAAAGCCCATTTCTTTGCAGTGGACTGCTAAGCGGCGGGCAATTTCCTGATAAGGGACGAATTTGCCATCCTGTTTAAACCAGCTTGGAACGTGGACCTCGTAGATGTTCTTCGGACGATCTTTGAGGTTTGGACGGTCTGCCATCCAGGCGCCGTCGTTCCATGCGTAGTCTTTTGGAGAGGCGGTGACTGTGCATATTTTCCGGTCTTTAGGATCAAAGCCAAGGGCGAACGGATCGGTCTTACGGACGATCTCTCCTTGCGCATTGACGATCTCGTATTGGTAGCGGGTGCCTTCTTTTGCACTGCCGATCTTTGTCTGCCATGAACCGTCTTCAAGCTTTTGCATCTCATAAGCTGTTTCTTTTCCTACCGGCTCGCCCAGTTCGTTCAATTCGACAGTGATGACCCGGACTGCTTGAGCTGCAGGCGCCATCACGCGGAAATTAACGCCGTCAGATTGAATGTGCGCTCCAAACGTGTTATAAAGCTGGGACTGATGTCCAACACCAAAATGGTTATCTGTGACAGCAGCTGGTTTGTCTTCGATGCCAAGCAGGTCTGTTTTCTGCGTATGGCGTGTTTTCTTCGCTGCGATCGCCTCTTGAAGGAGGGTAAGGTAGCGGTCGGATGGGCTGATCCCGTTAGGCGATGTGGTCCAGCTCAACTGGCGTCCATCTGTCATTAATCGGGACATCATGGCATGCTTATCTGGATCGGAAAGATGCATCCAATAATCGAGGGCCCGTGTTGTTGTTTCTTGGACGAGCCTGCTTTGTTCAGCAGATTTCCAATCGTGGAGGCGGTCATAGGTAAAGCCGTTAAAGCGTGGGTGGGATTGGTCGGCAATGATCGTATCTGCAAGTCCGCCGGTCCTGGTCCCGATTGCAGGAGCTCCAAAGAGCCATCCTTCCGTTTGGACGAGTCCGCACGGTTCAAATGAAGAGGGAACGCAGCAGAAGTCTGCGGCTGCACGGATGAGCGCTCCAAGAGGAGGTTTTCCGCCGTCGCCCAGCTGCATTTTTAAGCTCGCATTATTTGTTCCGCGGGTGATCCATGCGCAATTAAGATCTCTAGCTCTTACCTCAAGAGCATCGAGGACCTCTGTAGCGCCGTTGATCTCTCCAGCGCCCATCGAGATGAACCTTCCGCCTTTTGCATGGACAGCTTCCATGATGTCGACCAGCTTATCAATCCCTTTCTGAGATTGGTCGTATCTGCCGACATAGAGGAGCAGCGGGTTATTGATCATGTCATCTACGGAGCGGTAGTTCATTGAAGCAAGCGCTTCAGGATAATGGACTTGAAGAGCTTTATAGAGCTGCTCGCGGACTAAGCGCTTGTGGGCGACGAGGTCTGGAGTCTGTGGAGAGAATGAAAGGTCGACAGCGTCGCCAGTAACAGGGTCCCTCCAATTTTTCAATACAGGATTTGTGCTCGGGTTCCAAAGATCGGGGTTGCTTCCATTGATGATCCCTTTGAACTTATTATCGTGTGCGCTTTTGCGGACCCATGGGCCGATTCCAGCAGAGAGACCGCCGTCTTGCATCTCTTGTGCAAACGTTTCTGACACGGTTGTTGAGCGTTCGGCCAGCTCAAGGACTTCTGCCATGACGTTCAAGCCTTTGCGCTGATCTCCGAACATGTGGAGGGCGTCTGCTTCTTCAACACCATATACACCTTGGCAGCCGTAGCTGTTGTTGTGGATAATGAA
>JAFEGU010000042.1 GCA_018239725.1 Verrucomicrobiota bacterium
GTGAACACACCAATATGCTGATCCGAGATTTTTTCCCTCGAGGAACAGATTTTAGACAAGTCTCTAGAGAGACAATCCAACAAGTACAGGACTGGCTGAATGAAAGGCCTAGACAAACACTAGGATGGAAAACGCCAAAAGAAGTATTTTATAAACTCATTGGTGCAACTGAAGTGTGACATGGCCGAGATACGCCGGCAGTTTAGGGACCTCTCGAAAGAACAGGTAATGGAAAAAAAAGATGAGACTAAATTGATCACGATTGCCGATAAGCTTTACGAATGCGCCTTAAGGAATAGTCCGATTTCCCAGATATTGCCTGTCCGCAATGGGGAACTCGATGCGCTTCAAAACACTCTTAGCAAAGACATCAAAAGTGAAACTGCAACGATTAAGCGGGAAGTGCGGATTGTCCTTCGGGAACTGCGGGGCATTGATATTGATACTCTTGATCTACCTAGGGTGCAAGCCTATCTTGCAAGACTCCTCCAGCTGTCGGTCAAATTCTCTCCCATCCTCGACCTTAAAAAATGCTCTGAAAAAGATGATAACACACGGATGCATGATTTAGCTGCAGCTTATAAAAGGGAGCATGCTGCACAGCAGTTCCCAAGGATTTTAAGCGATTACCCCGCAATCGTAAAACAAGTGAATGCACTAGGATCTGTATTCAGTGACATTAGTGAGACAATGCAGGAGATTAAAAAGTTCTCTGCCCCGCTCTATAAAAGGCAAGCGGAACTCATCCAACCCCAACAGCGCTCTCAGATTGAAGAACAGGTCATCATTCCATTTGGACTAGTGGTTTACCCAGCAGCAGCCCAATGCCTATGGCAAGTTTTCCGCAACTCGGCATCCCAAAACAACGATCCAAAGCTCATCGCTCTTTTTGGATCTGGCGCCTTAGCCTCTCCTATCCCGGAAAATCTTGATTACTCCTACTTCAATCAACTTTGGTCCCTCTACTTCTGCGAACCTCAGTTCAAAGATCTTGGATTTGAAGAGTGGATGATCCTTGTCCTTAAGGAAATCGAACCGGAACAGCTATCTCTATTATGCACCCAGCTTCAGGCCATGGCCAAAACCATCACTGAAATTAACGAAAGCAAAGATATCTCCAAGCCCGATAGAGAACTGCTCACATCTCCATACCATGCAGAAATGAAGGAAAGAACACTTGCCCAGTTCCAGGGGGTCCTCTCAAACAACCAAAGAACCCTGGCAGAGATCCAACTCTTTCTAACTGCCAAAAGTATGAAATAGAAAGATCGATTCCATTTCATCCCGGGTCAATCCACCATGAGCAGCATAAAAGTGCTGCTCAAACCGATGCTTGTGGAACCACCAAATGCTCTGGTCCTTATAAGGCAGGATCACAAGGTTTCCAATCCTATCCATTAACAACTTAGATGGCGCTTTAGAACCGAAAAACCCCTTCTGAATCAATTCTTCTGTCAAGTAAATCTCGGCCACACCATCAAACTGCTTTTCCAGCTGCTTTTTCACAGATCCAAGCTGCGTATCTTCGATATGCAAGAAAAAATCTCTACATGAACCGGCTGGGACCAACGGGATCCCCGCTCTATTTTTCTTGAAACTGTCGGCTATATCTGGAAAAACCTTGTTCAGATAAAAGGTCCGCTTAGGCTCTACAGGGACCATCCCATGGTCGGCTGTGATCATCGCAGAGACTTTATTTTTCACATCTTGCATTGGAACAAAGAAGCACTCCTCGAACATCTTCCAACAGTAGTCCACGGCATCGGCAAACTGCACCGATGTGATCCCGTGGCGATGCCCCATTGCATCAATGTCTCCAAAATAGAGGTAGATGTAGGTCGGCTGTTGATGCGGCTTTTTACAGAGCTCTACAACTTTTTGCAAACCATTGCGCAGCTGTAAAAATGGGAGGTTTTCCGCACCATTGAACATACTTTTGGAATAGGGAGAATGAGCTATACCCTCATGCTGCATCACATAGCTCTTCACTCCCTTCTCATTCAATTTCTGATAGAGCGTCTTCTTAGGATAAAATTCAACGGGGTCGATCTTGCTCTCGAGCAAGGTGTTCAGCTCATGGTCTCCAGCATAAGAGAATAGAAGAGGCGCTATCATCCGATCGACAAGAGGCTCATAGTAAAACCACTCATAGACCCCGCTTTCTCCCACCTCAAGGCCTGTATTGATCGTGGTGACATGGGCTGCCGTCGTCGATGGAAACTGCGAAGTGATCTTGCTGGCAATACCTTCGCTCTCATACCGATGTAAAAAGGGATACTTCGATGCATAGCCGTCAAAAAACTCCCAACCGAACCCATCGATCAAAAAGAGGACGACCACATCGGGCCTTTCCCATTCACCTCCCATCACATCCACTGGAAGAGTGTGATCAGACTTGCCTGTCAATAGCTTCAAGACCGTGCCAGGTATCCTGGAAAAACAGTAGGAATCGTACAGAGGTTTGACAAAGTGTTTGGAAAATCCGCTATTGGCAACAGCCTGGATTGATCTCTCATTGCGCATAGAAAAAACCTTAAATTTCGAGGGAATTGCAAAACCCCATTCGTGCCCAAATCCGCCCTTTCTTCGCCGGATTCGGCTTTGAAATCATCGCATTTGGGCCGCAAAGCGAGTTTTGCAATTATCTCTGTCTTTCAAAAAGACAACATCGTAACAAATTTTTCCTTTGTCACCTAGACTTTAGAGACACTATCTTAATTAGAACAGTTTGCTTTTCGCGCCTTTTTTGACCCATTTGCATGTTGTTGTTTGCCTTAGTTAATTTAACTATGTGCTTCACAACAACATGCAAATGGGTCAAAAAATCCATCAAAAATCAAATTACTCTAAATGAAAGAACGTCTGTTAGCGCGAGATTGCTTCCTCATAACTCAAAAAGGCATATGGAGTGAATACAGAAATCAAATCCATAAACCAAGCAAAAGCGATAATCCATATATGCGCTAATGCAACGTCAGCAGGTTGTGGTAATACAGGAACGATGTTCGATTCATCTGTTGATGCCAAAACGGCTATTTGGTGCAATGGAGGTGCAACGCTGAATTCAATATCAGTTTCCTTCTGTTCCAATACCTCAAAATATTCTGCAGCTTCCTGAGCAGACCATCGGTCCTGAGGGTTCACCCTCAACAGATTATAAATCACAAACTCGACTGTCCCTTCTTGAGGCTTTTGTAGCCATTTTTCTTCAGTAAGTTCAGAAACGGCTATAATTTTGGCGATTTTAGTTAGATGGCTTGTATTTCCTACTAGATCGTTAAGAAGTGTGTTTGAATCAATCAATCCGCCTAATAGTCTTTAAATCCTATGAGCATGGTCATTCCCAACTGCCAGCTGTCGCCTTTAATCGTAGTGGCTTTACTTATTTCCTCTTTGCTTTTACTTAGAACAGCTCTGCAATATTCTGGAGACCATGTCGTATCCGTTCCTGCGTAGGATTCTTTTCTTTCCGTTTCTGAAAAGTCAACAGCTTCTCCAAGATCTCCTAACAGAAGATCAGGGACTCCATGAGAAACAGATTTAATGAAGAAATTCTCAGGCTTAATATCTCGATGAAGGATCCGACTTTGATGAAACCTTGCTACCAATGTAACCATTTGTTTAGCGCAATGCATTAGATTCGTCGGAGTAATTAAATGGTTACCCTTCTTTAAATCACCGTATTCCATGATTTCTTCAAAATAGATCAATTTTGTCTCTGATTTATTCTCTCGCAATGAGAGAGATACTGGCATACTCGTTGTGCCGAAAGGTAACCAGCTTGCCATACGATACTCACGTAGCAATCCTGTTTTCGTTTCTTCATCTGGACAAATACATGATTTCTTGGCAAAAAGCTTGCCACTAGAAAGATCGATTACCTTAGTAACTGTCTTTGCAGCACCCTTTCCAAGCTCTTCTTTTAGATGAAGATATAGATGACCGTTCGGGGCTGCTGTAATGGCATGGGAGCTTCCAAGCGCTTTCTTAGATATTCTAATGGGGCTTTTCGTCTCAACAGCTTGCTTCAATGCCTTTTTCACCACAGGTCGAGCTTCTAAGTTCTTTCTAATTTGTCGCCATTGGGAGGCTATCTCATACGAATTTACATCTTTATCCGATTTAAAACCAAAAACTTGCGACATAGAACTGCCATTTGAGAAAGAACTAAAACTCGAACTACTTGAAAAAGCCATACAAACCCTCGCAAAACCAACAAAAACTCAATTAATTCAACGCACGTAAATAATTATAAACTAATTTATTATAAAATTCAACGCTTATATATTATATTAATAACTGAAATTCTTAGTCCAACTAGTTCATTGTTATCAGACTAAGACAGAGACTGCTTTTGAAGAGCATTGAGCATCATAGATGCTTTTCCCCTATGGCTATAAATTCAACAGCGCATTATATCGAAGAAATCATTACAAGAGGTTGGATACATGCCCAAAGCCCCATCCAAATTGCCGCGGACGGTTACGATTTTCACGTTGGCCATGATCAATGTCGCGGCCATTGGCAGCATCAAAAACTGGCCCGTCACTGCTGAGTATGGGTTTGCTTCGATCTTCTACTTCCTGCTCGCCACGTTGATCTTCTTTATCCCTGTTTCCCTTGTTTCTGCAGAACTTGCAACAGGATGGCCTCAGGCCGGAGGGGTCTTCGCCTGGGTGAAACAGGCATTCGGCCATCGGACAGGATTTTTAGCGATCTGGCTTCTTTGGGTGCAAAACCTCTTCTGGTACCCGACGATCCTCTCCTTCATTGGTGCAACAATCGCCTACATCTTCAATCCTGACCTTGCTAACAACACCATCTACACAGTTTGCATGATCCTGATCACTTTTTGGGGAGCGACAATTGCCAACTTGATTGGCATGCGCACATCAGGATGGATCAGCGCGGTCGGCGTCGTGCTGGGAACGTTTGTTCCTGGAGCCTTTATGATTATCCTCGGCGTGATCTGGTATACGACTGGACAGCCTTTGCAGATCACCTTCAGCTGGGACAGCTTGATTCCCAATATGAGTTCGCTTGAGCATCAGGTCTTCTTTTCCGGCGTAATCCTATCCTTGATCGGCATGGAGATGTCGGCTGTCCATGCTAAAGATGTGATGCATCCCAAAAGAGACTATCCAAGGGCGATCTTGCTGTCCGCTGCGATCATTATCGGCTCTTCGATCTTAGGCGTTCTCGCAATCGCCTGCGTTATTCCTCAAAAAGAGATCAGCCTTGTTTCAGGGACCCTTCAAGCCTTTTCCTATTTTACCAAAGCCTACAAGATCGAGTGGATCACGCCTGTAATTGCCTTGTTGATGGCAATCGGGGCCATCGGATCGCTCAGCACTTGGATCCTTGGACCTGCAAAAGGTCTTCTTGCCGCAGCCCAATATGGCGATCTGCCTCCCTTTTTCCGAGCCATCAACCGCCATGGCATGCCCAAACGCCTCCTCTTGTGCCAAGGAGTCATTGTCACGCTCATCTGCCTGATCTATGTGTGGATGCCGACGGTCAGCGCCGCCTTTTGGATCTTATCAGCTGTCGTTACCCAGCTCTACCTGATCATGTACCTGCTTATGTTTGCCACCGTCATCAAGCTGCGCTCCACGATGCCGAAACACGAAAGGCCCTACCATATTCCCGGAGGCAAGATCGGACTATGGATCACAGGCCTGCTTGGCATCTGCAGCAGCATCTATGCCATGATCATAGCATTCTTTCCCCCTTCTCAGATCGAAACGGGAAGCAAAACCCTCTACATCGCCTTTGTTGCTCTGGCAACAGCGATTTTCACCTGCGGACCATTCCTGATCCTCCTATTCCAAAAACCTTCTTGGAAAAAACAGCTCGAGCACGAAAAAAAGTAAAGTCTAAAGCAGCCACCAGGTCGCAAGAGACAGGTAGATCGCCGTCGTGATCACATCGGCGCACATCAAGACAACAGGTCCGGAGGCCACCTTCGGATCGAGCTTTTTGGCAAAGAGGATCAGAGGAATGCACGCCCCGATGGAAGCAGAGACGCTGATCGATACGGTAAGAGAAACGGCAATCGTTGCAGATGTGATGATCCCTCCTCCCCAAAACAGGGAAACCGCACCGATCACAATCCCGCTCGTTAAAGCCAAAAACAACACCATTCTCGATTCCAAAAACACCCTGTGAAATAGCTTTTTCCAAGAGATCCGCGCATGCCGGACAAAGTGGATACTCTGCGTCATCGACTGCATTGAGATCGATTCGCTTAACGTCAGGATCAAAGGGATGAACATTGCCAGCAGTAAGACCTTGGCCAGCACATTTTGAAAGAAAAAGGAGATCACTGCGCAGGCGATTCCACCGATCATGTTGCAGAGGATCCAAGGCATCCGGATCCGATAACTTTTCCAGAGGGAATGCCTTTTCCCCTCTTCGAGTGTAAGTCCCAAGATCTGGAACACATCATGGCTGTGCCTTGCATCGGCAAGGTCGATCGATTCTTCCAAATAGAGCTGGACATCGATAGCGCCGCGTATCCGCTTTTTTTCATCGACGACTGGAAGAGCAAGCAGCTGATGGTGGTTCAACATCTCCATCGCCTCTTGCAATGTCTGGTCTTCATGCAAACACACAACGGCCTTGGTCATGATGTGACCGATCTTTTGCTTCGGCTCCTTTAAGAGCAAAGACCTTGTAGGGATCACCCCTACTAACCGGTCCTCCGCATCGACCACATAAAAATAGATCACCTTCTCGTCGATCCTACGCGAGCGAAGGGACTCCAAGGCTTCTGCTATGGTCTGATCCGCATAAAGGACAGTATGGACTGGGAAAGCAAAATCTTTGACAGGTCTTGAGAAATCGGTATGCGCCATGTAGAGTTCCTTGTGTCTTAAGAGAGCCATATGCGAAGAAAATTCGCTCTATGGCTCAAAAATGGAAGAACTTGATACAATTTAACAAAAAAATAGGCAATCAAAAATGAAAAAAGAATATGACAGTCCCAGAAGAACCCCAAAAATGGGAAGAACGAATAGAAAGGGCCATGACCGCCCCTCTGATCAGGATGAGACGACCTCCTGGGAGACCTCGGCAAGCTGGTATGACAAGGCAGTCGGTCCAAAAGGGCACTACTATCACCAGCATGTGATCATCCCCAACCTCCTCCGTTTGGCAAACTTCGATCAAAAAGGGAAAAATTCACTGCTCGATCTAGCCTGCGGACAAGGGATCCTCTCCCGCCATATTCCTAAAGAGGTCGCCTACTTCGGCATCGACGCATCCCCCTCTTTGATCTCAAGCGCCCGCAGAGAGTCCAAACGCCCCAATTGCCAGTTCCATATCGGAGACCTCTCAAAACCCTTAGAAATTCAAAAATCTTTTACCCATGCAGTCTGCCTACTTGCTGCTCAAAACATCGAAGACCTCCCCCAGCTCTTCTCCAACGCCTCCCGCTACCTCGAAAAAGGGGGAAAGTTCATCTGCGTCATCAACCACCCTTGCTTCCGGATCCCCAGACAGTCCCATTGGGAAGTCGATACCAATAAAAAAACGCAGTACCGCCGGGTCGACCTCTACATGTCTTCCTTAAAAATCCCGATCCAAACCCATCCCAGCCAGCACAGCGACTCTCCATCGACATGGTCCTTCCACCGTCCCCTGTCCGTTTATAGCGCTGCATTGAAACAAGCTGGTTTAATGATCGATGCGATCGAAGAATGGTGTTCCGATAAGCAAAGCTCCGGTAAGATGGCCGCCATGGAGAATCGGAGCCGGAAGGAATTCCCTCTCTTTTTAGCCCTATCAGCCATCAAACTAGGCTAATATTGAAAACAAAGATGAAAGGAAATAAGGATAGCTCTAAACTAATACTTAATAGGACATAAGATTTGTACGTGTGGTGGCGTTAACTATGGGCAAAAAAAGGAACAGCAAACTCGATTACATCAATTAAGAAAAAAGTCATGCCTATACTTAAAAAGCATGCAGTTAAACGCGCTTCAATTTTTGGTTCAGTGGCTAGAGGCACAGCAAAACCTGGTAGTGATGTGGATTTTCTGATCGAATACAAAGAAAAAAATAAAAGTCTCTTCGACCTAGTGGATTTAAAATCTGAATTGGAAGAAACTTTAGAGACGTTCTCTGAATTAGAATAATTTGATTTTTGATGGATTTTTTGAGCCATTTGCATGTTGTTGTGAAGCACATAGTTAAATTAACTAGGGCAAACAACAACATGCAAATGGCTCAAAAAAGGCGCGAA
>JAFEGU010000043.1 GCA_018239725.1 Verrucomicrobiota bacterium
ACAGCAATTGCCACAGTCACGACTGCAAGGGCGATATTCGACCACATTTTTTTCTTTGCAGTTTTAGAGCCTTCTGTTGAAGCTTGGCCGACAGGGGTTCCTTCATCTTCTGATTCTGGCTCTGTGGCCAGTGTGCTTTGTTCAGCAGGTTCTTGGACGGGAGCGGGATTTGATGCAGAAGCTTCTGGGCCGTTGGGTGCTGGGGTCGATGCTGGTGCTGTAGCCTCAGGACTGTCAGGTTCAGGGGACTGTGCTGGTGCAACGGCCTCTGAGCCATAGCGCTGAGGGGCGCTTGAGGGTGCATCGGCGCCTCCCATCTGTGGCTCTGGTATGCTAGTCGGTGAAGCTGTGCTGGTGCCAGGTTCTAGTTTAGGAGTGATCGTTGGTGTTGGATCTTGAGCTCTAAGGTAGGGCGTTAAAAGCATGGATACGATCGTTAAGGCTGATAGGAATGGTTTTTTCATAGTGCCCTGCTTGGTTGATGGTATTCGATAGTTAGTTGCAGTACGATATACTGCTTCTAATTCAAAGTCCTTGTTGGTTTTGGATTTGGCATCCACGGGGATGGACCTTCTACCAAGGTCCTTTAAATCCACATGCATCGAACTTATGCAGCTGCGCATACGTTCTGCTTCAGAGGTTTTAACCTCGTGGCGCCAAATCCAAAATCAACGAGGACTTTGAAGTGTCAGCAGTATATATAAATTGTTAAGGTGTATTTTGTCCATCCTCGATCAAGCTCTCAGAAGGGAGGATGGAAGAGGTGTTTAGGAGAGTCTCCTCCGCATGGCAAATGGAATCAACTGGGAGCGTTGCCTGCTCCTCCTGTCCAAGAAGCGCTTCTTCAGAAAGAGGCTCGTTGCAATCGACTACTTCCATTTCTGAATCGACGTTCTGAGAAACTGAAAGGGGCTCCTCTTCGAATGATAAATCTAGCCCGCTATCGTCGGAGATGAGATCATTTGTATGCGGTGTAGCAGTAGTAAGATCGATGGAGATCTCTTGTTCAGAAAGATTGTCTGCGAGAGAACTTGTTTCGTTGAGCTCTGTGACGTTCTCATCAGCATCGGCGATCTGGACTGTTTCTTCAGCAAGAAAGTTCTCTTCAAGCTCGTCCGCGTTCAGGGAGCTTAGTTCTGCTAGGACCTCTTCAGTCTTGACTTCGAGCGGAGGGACCAGCGCGATCATTTTTTCCTGGATGCTCTTCAGCATGAGGATTTGCCAATGGGGGCCCATGTCCTCGAAATCTTGCAGGACAGCATTTTGGAAAGGAAGCCAATTCTCTTTTTGAAAGTTGGGCTCTGCTAACGAGACAACGCCTTGCTCCACTGCCTTTTGCCAGGAAGAAATGAGTCGCTCGCTCCGCTCTTTTAGGGAATCGCGCCTTTCCATTTGTGGAACGGTGCTGATCAGATCGGATGTGATCTGCAAGGATCGGAACGTAGCTTGGAAATCCTTGTAGTATTGAGCGATCTCGTCTTTTAAAGCGGCAGCTGTGACGACATACGTACAGCCTTGTTTAATTAAGATGAGCTGGAGCATGCGGACGGGACCGAATTCGGTGTCTGTATCGATCTCTGTCAATTGGCCGATGCCCGACTGGGTGTGTACTTTCCCGAGCTGGCGCCAACGGTTGCGCTTGTCGGACTCATGGATTTGCCGGATGACGTTCAAGTATTCGGGCAAAGAGAGGTTCGATTTTTCGATGGCGAGGTTAACCGATGGACAAAATCCAGCGCCCGATTTTTTTAGAAAGGCGATTTGTACGCTTTTTGCTAAAAATTTCGGATCGGCGATCTCCCAGCCTGCAGGGGGTGTGATATAGCTGAATGTTTGGTGCTGCTCCGTTTCGATGTTTTGCTTTTCTGCAGAAGGATAGGCCCCAGATAAGGCTGGGACAAGTAATAGAGAAAAAGCAGTTAGGCAAGTAAGGACTTTGGAGCCAGCGCCCCTGAGGTTTGTTATTGGCTTTATGGGCATACGTGGGCGTTGTTATGTGCAGTAGAAGCTGTGCTTTGATGGAGGACCGATGCAACAATGCCTATCACCGCGGCAAGTCCAAGTCCCCATCCAAACATGGAGATAGCGATAGCTGAGAAGGCTCCATCTTGCGATCCGGTTCCAGTCCGCCAAAGAGCTTCTGTTTCCTCTTTCCACTGGTTAAGGTCATTTTCGGCAAAGGCTTGGGAAGAGCAGAACATGATTGATAAAACAAGGGTTGCCGTGATGATTTTTCGCATGGAGAAAATCCTCGTTTAGAACTAAAGGCGCTACAAATTATTATTTCGTAATCAATCGTTATGACACAGCCAAGACTTTCGTGCAATTTTTCTTTTTGCGCCAACCAAGGGGACTTGCAGTGCTCCATAACAAACTTTATCCATAAGCAAAATTGGGATTGAAAAATATCCTTGTAAAGACAATAAATTTAGGATGAGATATTTTAGTAACGTCGACCTGATTAAGGGTCGAGCGAAACCATGGAGTGTCATAGGGCGAATGGAAACTGGAAAAGATAAAGTAAAGAAGATCTGCGACGTTCTTCGAAGGGAAACTCTCGAACCGGCCAAAAAACAAGCAGAGGAGACAATCTCTACGGC
>JAFEGU010000044.1 GCA_018239725.1 Verrucomicrobiota bacterium
GCTGCCGCAGTTGCCGTGATTGTTGGATATGAGCTTGAACATCAATTCGGCCATTCGCATAGTGATTTAGGAAAAGCACTTGGTGCAGCGGTTGGCCAAATGGCCAAAGGATCTCTGGGGCTTGCTCTCAACCAGGCCGTTGACACTGAGAAGAAGAAAAAACCAGTAAGAACGGATCCCAAAGATCTTACAGAGCAGCTGACTTTAGAAGAGGCAAAATCAAAACCTCGAATAGAAGAAGATGAAATTATGCCAGGAAAAATTAGAGATCCAAATTATCCCAAAGAAGAATGGAAAAAAATGGAGCATATTCATGAAAAACCTGATGGAACTTGTGTAGATATTCACTATTGGGAAAATCGATTAACTGGTGAGAAAAAGGAATTTAAATTCAAAAATAATTAAATGAGTTTTTTGTGAGAGTAAAGTGTATTTTTGACGGTGTTAATAGATCTAGGGATATTCTCTTTAATTCGGGTTTTGCGTTTAATAATTCTGTTGATTATTTCATTGAATTAGAAGCTGAATATACCGTTTATGGACTAACTTTAAGAGAAGGTTGCTTTTGGTATTATATTTGTGATAGGTTTTTTACATATTTTCCAAGATGGAAACCCTCTCCGTTTTTTGAAGTGATAGACTCCAGGCTATCTCGATATTGGATCTATTGCTTGAAAAAAGCAGATAATTATTCTGATGCTTATCCAATTATTACTTTTCCTGAATGGGCTAATAATCATCCTGAATTTTACGATAGGCTTTCAGATGGAGAAGATCAAGAAGTGGCAATTTTTAGATCCTATAAAGAGCGGATGGATTTGGAATTTCCTAATTCTTCAATAGTAGAAATTGCAAAAATTGTTGATGCTGAATGGCTAATTTGTTCGTTCTGCATTGATGCGTGGAAAAGTAACACATCATTGGATGCTTTGGTGTGTTGTCCTGCATGCAAAAAAATCATGCAGAACCCTCGTTATAAAAATGAAATACCACACCTGTAAATTGGTAGCGCAATAAATCCTAATGGAACTTCTTGGTTTCCCATGAAATTAAGTAAAGGTGATTTATGAATAATAGCGAGACAAATTTATTTACATGGAATGATCTTGTTGTAATTAAGTTCAATGCTCCAGCTCTATATTTTCCAGGAAAGATTGCTTTGGTATGCGGTATGATGCAAGTTAAGTCTGAGGAGTTATCTGTAGAGTGTGGAATTAACAGTGGGGATTGGTTCTATACAGTAGAGTTTGGCGATGGCAGCTCAATTGAAGTCCCAGAGATATTCCTAGAAGAATATCAAAACGATAACTAAATCTATCGGTAAAATTGATGCCCAAGATCTTACATAGCAGATGAATGTAAAAAAGGTCGAGTCAATACTGAAATACCAAACCTGTAAATTAATTTTCTTATCCTAATCTGTAAAAGCGCTTGGTGCAGCAGTTGGCCAAATGGCCAAAGGATCTCTGGGGCTTGCCCTCAACCAGGCTGTTGATACAGAGAAAAAGAAGAAGCCAGGTGTATATGCGCCTGATAGACCTTTGCCTAGGGATGATTGGACTAAGGAGCCTGTTGCAGAAGCGGATGCACCACATACTCAATTAGGAACTAAAGAAAGCAGAAAAGGGGATAAGTATCCACAAGCTCGGGAGTTTGATGAAAATGGGAACCCAGTTAGAGATATTGATTTTACTGATCATGGACGACCTAAGAACCATCCAAACCCTCATCAACATTTACATAAACCGAACTCAACAGGAGGCACTCCAATCAGAGATCCTATCGCGCAACCTGTGCCTGAATGGAGTTATTAATGAAAAATAGAGGCATCCGAATTTCAGATACAAAGGACGGAAAATGTATTCCATTCTTGGAAATATTAGAAAATATTAAAGATGGAAATGAACTTAACTGGGCAGCTTTATGGTTAGATGTGACGCCTCAAAAAAATGAAGGCCACTATATTATTGATTTAGAAAAAAAAATTAATGAATCGGAGAATGGACTTTTTTTTTCATTTGAGGATCTTAAGAAATTGTCTGTAAAATTTTTTCAAGAAATAGAATTAACTGTTATTGGTTCTAGATTAAGAGAGAACCTGCATCGATATAAAGAAGATAGAAATATGTATGAGATGTGTGATGTTGTTATTGAAATGATCGATGGTGGGTTTTGGGAAGTTTTTTCAAGCAATCGGAATTTAATTTCGCAATTAAACAAAAAATTCCAGAATACTGAAATGTTAATTTCGGATTTATCATAATAGTTTGCTGTCTGTGAATATACCGAAACAATTTGAAGAATTGGTTTTTAGATGCGTCGGGCAACAACTAAATTTGACACCGCCTGCAATGCCTAACTTATTCAAGTTGAGTTACCCGTTTGCAGCCTTGGCTGCGAACTGGATCTTGCCAGATCCCCAATTTGTCAAGTTGTTTTGGAATATCTAACCTAAAAGCATTTGGTGCAGCGGTTGGCCAAATGGCCAAAGGATCTCTGGGGCTAGCCCTCAACCAGGCTATTGACACCGAGAAAAAGAAGAAGCCTCCTTATAAAGGTGATGAGCTAGGGGACGATCCTACAAAATGTCCAGAAGAGGGTTTTGAATGGAGGGGAAAAGGAAAGCCCGGAAGTAGACATGGCAGTTGGTTCAACTCAGATACAGGAGAAAGCTTGCATCCAGATTTAGATCATCCACCTCCAAAGAAACCTCACTGGGATTACGAGAGTCCAAATGGAGAAAAAGCAAGATTGAATACAGATGGTACTTGGGAGTGGAAACAATGATGAGAAAACTAGTTAAAATATCCTTGGACGAGAAAAAAACAACTGATTATTTTTATAGTCACCTTAATAGCGGTAATTTGCTGTCTGATATAATTTCAGAAATGATTGATTTTAACGATGGTGTTTTCTTTACATTGCTGCCAAAAGAATCATTACAAGAGAAAATATATTCATTTTCTTTCGGAGGAATTATACCTTCGACTAGTTATGGAGAGGAAAAATATTTTGTTAGATGTTTGAATGAAGAAGTTCTTCCAATGCAAGTAAAAACTGTTGATGAAGAACTTAGCAGCTTTATGTTCGAATATTTGCATAAAGATGCAAGCAATTGTGCGATTCTGGAAGATGTTTTAGCTAATGCTACGGATCCTTTTTTGAAAAAAAAATCTGTTGATGTCATTTTGAATAGAAGTGAAGTTTATTATTTTCTTAATGAAAGAAGTTCCATTGCAGATGTTTTTCAAGCTATTCGTCTTTCGAGTCACTCGTGGCATTTCGCAGCAATTTTGAGCAAACAATTAAGCGAACCCCCCAAAACCATTGATGAATATTTCAGATCTCAATGTGTTAATTGTCAATATATTATAGTGGGTGCCTATGATGGTGAGGCATATATATTTTGGGAGAGAAATGTTATTAATTCAAAAGGGGATGACGCGTCTTCTGTAAAATAATTTGCTTGCGCACATAGTCTCTACACAATTATTTGGTGCAGTGGTTGGCAATACGGATCTAGACTTTCAGTTCATCGTCGAGGTTAAGATACTTCCTGATACTGCTGCAGTTTATTGCGCAGCGTGCGGATGCTGATGCCAAGAACCTGGGCGGTCCTAGTCCGGTTGTTGTTCTGATCGGCAAGAGTCTGCAAGATGAGCCGCTTTTCCATCTCCTGCAAAGTAATGCCCGACGGGAAGCAGATGGCTGGCGGGACCTCTTTCTGAGGACCTTGGACTTCCAAGCTCAAATGTTCCGGATAGAGGATTTCTGAGGAATGCATGACAACTGAGCGCTCCATGACATTGGCAAGCTCGCGGATATTGCCTGGCCAAGGGTATGCAAGGAGTTTTTCCTTAGACTCGCTGGACAGCCTTTTTGAATGCTTGTGGTTTTCGGCGCAGAGCTTTTCTAAAAAGTAGTCCGCTAACGGAAGGATGTCTTGTTTCCGGTCGCGTAATGGAGGCAGATGGATGGGAACGACGTTGAGACGGTAATAGAGGTCTTCGCGGAAGATCTTCTGCTCTACAGCTTCTTTCATCGACCGGTTCGAGGTGGAGATCAGGCGCACGTCAACTTTTGTCGGGCGGATGCCGCCGACCCGTTCAAATTCCATCTCCTGGATGGCCCTTAATAGTTTGGGTTGGAGCTCGAGAGGGATCTCAGAGATCTCGTCCAGAAGAAGGGTTCCTTTGTCCGCCAGCTCAAAACGGCCGAGCTTTTTATTGATTGCACCGGTGAACGCCCCTTTTTCATGTCCAAAAAATTCCGACTCTAGAAGAGGAGCGGGAATTGCAGCGCAGTTCACTTTAATGAAGGGATTTTCCGATCGGGAGGACTGGAAGTGGATCGCATGGGCGATCACCTCTTTGCCCGTTCCCGATTCTCCGCTGATGAACACACTGGCATTGCTCGCAGCGATCTTGCTGACATCGCTTAAGATCTTTTTCATCAGGTCGCTATGGGCAATGAGTCTGTCTTTGCTCGTGTTTTGCTGCGTGGAGATCTCTTTGCGCAGGAACTGGTTTTCTTCTAAAAGCGAGGAGTGCTCCTGCGCCTTTTCGAGCATCGCTTCAAACGTGTCTTGGGAAAAGGGCTTGATCAAGTAGCTAAAGGCGCCAAGGCGCATCGCCTCGACAGCGTTTTCAACCCGTTCGTATGTTGTTAAGACGATCACGAGGGCATCGGGGTCTTTCTGTTTGGCAATTTTAAGGATGTCTGTTCCGAGGGAGGCGGAAATGTTGTTATCGCAAAGGATGAGATCAAAATGGCCTTCGCGGATTCGCGCTATGCCGCTATCTTGATCTTCAGCGATCGCTACACTGCAGTTTTTGTGCTTGAGGGACTCTTGCAAATACTTCTGGACGTGCGCTTCATCTGCAATGATTAAAGCTGTTTCAATCGCCATAATTTACGTTGTCCCCTTGGGTGTCAAGATCTACAAGGGTTTATGGTGGCAGAGGCATGCCAGCCCCTTCCAACACAAACGCCTGAAGTGTTGACGGCTTTCATCATTTCTTGTAGCTTTTGAGAGCATGGCCCCGTTTGCCTGTTCTGCAGGCAAGGGATGGGAATACCTGGTGCCCCTATTGCGGATTATAGAAAATGGCGAGATTAACAAAAGTCCTAAATTACATAGCCGTTATTTGTTTTATAAACTTCTGGTTATCAGGATGTTCTGGCCTTGAGCAATCGGAGCAGGAGAAGTTGAGGAGGATGAATACCAAGGGAGAGTTCATCCATCGGAGCCATGACGAGTCCTATTATACCCTTCAATCCCCCCCGCAGAAAAAAAGGGAACTCTATCCTTGGGAAGAGGCGAACAGCGGCGCTCATCCCAAGATTACCAAAGAGTTTTTCCGCTGCAAGGGAAGCAGTTCAAACCCTCCGCATGCAGACCATAAAGATCCGACCCGACCTGTCAACTTCTTTGACTGCGGCGGTTTCCAGAAGCACAGTCTGCCTCTTAAAGGAGATAGGGAATATATCTATCCGATCCTGATCGACCTGCTCAACGAAGTGCAAAGCAAAACGGGCTGCAAGGTTGTTATCACCTGCGGACATCGATGTCCTGCCCATAATGCCTATGCCGATAATTCCACATACAACCAAAATTCCAAGCATATGATTGGGGCGGAGGTCGATTTTTACGTATTAGGCTATGAGTCCAAGCCGGAAGAAATCGTTCAAATCCTCATGCGGTACTATCAGGAAAATGCCCAGTATCAAAAAGAAAAGGGGTATGCCGAATTTGAACGTTTGGATACCAAAGATCTCAATGTCGCCACAAAGCCTTGGTATAATAAAGAAATTTTGATCAAGCTTTACAAAAAGACAGAAGGGAGGGATTTGGACAATCGCCATCCCTACCCTTATATCTCCGTCCAGGTGCGTTTTGATAGGGAGCAGAATGAAAAAGTCATCTGCGACTGGAAAAGAGCATTCAATTGCTATCGGCGTTACTGACTTAGTGTCTAATCGCGAAAATCCGTATGCATCTTTGACCCATCATTATCCTTCTGGGCTGCGCGCTACGTACGATACCCAGCAGGCAAATCTGGGCACAAATATGCATACGGATTTTCGCGGTTAGACACTAGTATTTTTACTTTGTCTTGCTGAATCGAATTGAAGAAGGGGCGCGCGTGCGCCCCTCCAAAATTATAGGCCTGAGCTTCGCACTAAAGTCAACTGATCTAACAATGCACTTGGTGTGATCGATTTGTCGGATTCAATACAACTTAGGAAAATCTCTTTAATCTTCCCTATTCGAGCATATGCAGCCATTTTGGCGTCAGTGGGCAAATGTGAAGACTCTATTTTTTCAAGTACGTCCTTTAGGATTAGTTCGCTTGAAAAAACTTTCATGAATGCTAAAGAGAAAGGATCCTTGATAATATTTGACTGCCAATCCCAGGCGCGCGTTACATCTTCCTTTCGCAGCGTAGGAGGAAAACAATTTGAAGATGTATCGAGGAGCAAACTGCCATAGAACTCGAATTTCTTTAGCACATTTTGATCCGTCTCTTTAGGATTAAATGCTCCAATAATCAACTTAAATAACAATTGGAACTGGAAATTGACGCTAGATTGACCGTTCATTTCATCTAAATAGGATGCCTGATGGACTAAATCCACTGATGAAATTTCGTTAAATTTTACGGTGACTTGTTTTGTGAGGTTTGCAGAGTCGGAGATGTCTAATTTTTTTATTGTATCTAACATTTCGGAGCTTTGCATGAACGCATTGAAACTTTTTTTCATTTGAAGGAAATAAGCA
>JAFEGU010000045.1 GCA_018239725.1 Verrucomicrobiota bacterium
AAAAGCTTAGTTGCGATCTGGGCCAAGCAGATTGCTTCCCAGCAAAAGCAGTACGCGCAAAACACCCAAGATAAACACCCCCTCTTTTCCAAAGAAAAAGAGCAGATCAAAGAATACATCGAGCAAACAGCAAACAAAATCAAGATCTTGCAAGACAATATCGCCCTGCACGGATCGACCGCGCATGAATTTGCCGGCCTCACGCTCGAAACGGCGCAGCGGCTCTATCTCGACTACAACAACCAGAGGGATGGGCTGCAGGCCCAGCTCAAGCAGCTCGTTTACCTCTCCGAACAGCTCTACCAGCCGCAATTCGAGCTCAGTTCGATCACGACCATCCTATCCGATCCGGTGACGCAAGGGCTTGTCCTTCAAGCAGGAGAAACAGCGGTGCGGCTGCAAGACGGCAATAACCGGAGCCTGCGCGAGCAAGATCATCTCAAAGAAACGCTCCATACGCAAAAATCGTTCATCGCGCAACACCTGCTGCAGGTCATCGAGCTGACCAAGCTCCGCACAAAGCTCATGGAAGACAAGATCAGGTCGCTGCGCAAGACAACCATTACTCTGCTCAAACAGGAAAAGCAGCTTTTGCACCAGCAGCTTGATCAGATCGGCCGCAAAATGGAAGGTCTTCCTGAGAAATGGCGTCGCGAAAATGTCCTTCTTCTGAAAAAAGAACTCGGGATGAAGATGATCGAAGGCCTGGCCCATCTGATGGAAAGCAAGAACATCGACCGGCATCTTTATCAAGTTGGTTCCAAGCCGTTTGATACAGCATTAACGCCTGTCAATCCAAAAAGCCCTAAACTGTTGTTCTATGCCGTGATTGGCGGCTTCCTTGGTGCGCTCTGCAGCTATTCCTATTATTTGTCCCGATCGCTTGTCAAAGGGATGCCTGTGTCCCATGAGACGCTTGCCTTATCGGGCTTTTACAGCTGCGGCGCCCTTTCAGACTATTGCCATGCTCCAATCGACCAATTGTCCCATGTCGATTTAGAAACGCTCCGGCGACTTAGCCAGTTCATCCTTAAGCTCGATGTGAAGGGAATGTGCTGCGCCATCATCGGAGGAAAAAATCCAGATTTTTCCCAAACCCTTGCCCAACTGCTGGCAATGCAGCAAAAGCGGGTGCTCGTTGTTCAGTATGTCTTCGATAAACCCGTCCATCCAGGCGACATGCCTGGACTGTGGCAGTACCTGCAAGGCGACGTTCCCGACTGCCCGATCCGCCAGCAGCTTCCATTTGATTTACTTCCAAGCGGCGGCACGACCCGCCTCAGCGTCGAGCTTCTCAGCAACCCCAAACTTGCTGCATTCTTAAATTCAGCAAAAAACCGTTATGACGTCATCCTCTTCTACAGCAGCGCGGTGCCAACAGATGTAGAAGGTCAAGCGCTGCTCAATATCGCAGATGCTGCGATCGTCGCAACCAACGCAGAGAAAAAAGAGGACCTTTTTATCTACGATGCGTGGGCTGCGATGAAACAAAAGGAGTGCGTCTCCTTTGTCCACTTGAACCTATCCTAATACTGCGAGCGGGTAAAAAGTTTAATTCTGCCAGCGTCGTCAGCCACTGAATTTGAGACCCGCCTGCATCGCCCAACTTATTCAAGTTGAGCTGTTTCGGCGCCGATAAATCTGGCTTAATATTCGGTTTAAAAGAACCGAAAAATCGGCTAAAACTTTTTACTGGGATATACTGCTTCCACTTCAATAGCAGAGACGCTTTTGACTTTTGCATCCCTAATTGCGGGCTTTGTTCCAAACCCCTTTAAAGCCCCATGCATCGGACGTATTCAGCTGCGCATACGTCCTGCTTCTGGGGCTTTAAAATTAGAGCGCAAAAGCCAAAATTGCTTGTACGATTGAATCGTCAGCAGTATAGGTTCTTAGAATCTGTTTTGAACCTTCATTTGCCTATCAGCATACTCTTTAGCAATTACAAGCCGTTCTTTTGTAGCAAAAGGATGTTCCACATCAGCGGTCCAGGTATTCGATGCAATGATAAACTGCCTTGCATCTTCTGCCTCTTTCTTTTTTTGCTCAATTTTTGATGTAACTGACGCCAGCTGTTGCTCCAGTAAGGCTCGTTGGGCTTGATTTTCCGGTATGTTCTCTAGAATAGCAAGCTGTTGATCAAGTTCGCGCTTATCTTCTTCTAAACTCGGATTGTTTATTAAACTCATTCTTGCAAGAGCTATCAACTTTTCTCGTGTAAAATCGAGATGCATTTGCTGCATTTTAGCTTGTCGACCTTCTTCAATACGTCTTTGTTGAAGTATTACTTTACTTTGTTTTAAGAGTTCAGCTGGATTTGCAGAGGCCGGATCTGTTTGAGACAGAACGCTTGGACTTTGAGGGGCTGCCCTGCTCTTTAATTGAAGGAAGGGAGAAAAAGGAGTTGAATTTGCGGAATCTGTTTGCAATTTTTCTATTTGAGGAGTCATTCGCGGTTTAAAGCGAAAATTAGCGATTTGGCTGAGATCAATATTTGCTTGAGCCTTTTGTTTGGGGGTGTCAGAAGCGTTAGGTGTTGATGGTTCTTTGTTTTTTCTTTTAAATGGTCTGACTTCATGAATAGGTTCCAAGTCTGGGGTAATTGCCCGCGCCTTGATAGTACTAATCATAAACCCAACATATCTGCTGGGTCCCTCAACCAATAGCTTTGTATATAATTCAGAATGCTCTTTAGAGGCATTTTTTAATTCATTGTTAGGAAAACTACGATAAAATGATTTGAGATCATTCGCAATTTCAGCCATTGCAGGGAATTCTGCCATCTCAGGATACACGGCGCAGCAAATGAGTTTTAATTCATCTGAAGGGAAGTTTTTTATATGAGTTTTAAAAGATTCAAAATCTTCTAGTGTGATACGAGCTGAATTTTTAATTTTTTTGATATCAGATTCATGTTCTTCGATGGATTTTTGCAAAGCTTTGATAATGTTATCAGAAAATTCAGTCCCGTTGCCTTGTCTTTGCAATAGATTAATGGTTGCTTTGCAACTTGAAATATTCCCTTCAAGTCGGAAAACTTTTTCTAAATTATCCGAAGACAATGGTTCTCTTCCATACATATCTGAAAACTTAAGACGACTCTCAGATTCTCTTTTTAATCGATTTAATTCGCTTTTCAGATGAAGTTCCTCAGGGGTCGCTCTTTTTGAAGCTAAAGAACCTACTTGACCTCGAGGAGGAGGAGGCAAGGGAATTGGAGTCGATTTATTTCCAGTAGTCGGAGGAAAAAGAACACGAGCAATTGGTGTTGTAGTGTTAACCTGCTCTTTCTTTTTTGGAGAAAAAGGAGATAATGCAATAAATGTTTTTTGGAATGATTCGGCATTGTCTGAGGTCTTGCTCGGAGAAAGAAGGCCTTTGGGAGTAGCATTTCCAAGCGGCGAGCTTGGAGAAAGCACCCTTTTAAGAGCAGCTTTGTCAAGCGGGGTATTTGGAGAATGTAGACTTTTAACCGGGGTACGATGATTAAAAGGCGATGATTGAAAATGGCTGCGGTTTGCAGGCGAATTCAATTGTTTTCCGGAATGACTTGGAGAACCTATCATGGTTGGAATAGAAAAGGGAGAAATTTGAGGAACATCCGCATGAACTTCCGAGCGGGTATTTTCAGTGCTTTCATCTCTTGGAAGATCGATTTTCCCATTGGAATGCAATGTTTCAACCACAAGGGATGTTTTTGCAGGGGAACTATTTTCTAACCTGATTGGATCTTCTAAAGTTGAACTTTCAGTTCGAACGATCTCCATATTCTCTGGAGATGAAAGCTTTGAAGCTGCAAATCGAGTAATTTTTGAATAGATGTCATTCAAAATTTCATTGGTCAAACTGGCTGTGTTGAAAAATTCTCTTTCAACGCAACGAAATAAGGTGGTGGTCGCCCCTACTCCCTGCCTTTAGGCTGCTGCTCTCATCATTTTGTTCAGAATTAAGCATTTCAGCC
>JAFEGU010000046.1 GCA_018239725.1 Verrucomicrobiota bacterium
TAAGTTGAACCCTGTTAATTTGGTTTAAAAGCTATCGCCTGGTACGTTTCAGTTGACACTACTATATACTGCTTCCACCTCAAAGTCCTTGTTGCTTTTGGCGTTTGGCATCCACGGGGACGGTCCTTGTGCCAAGGCTCTTTAAAGCTTCTTGCATCGAACGTATGCAGCTGCCGCATACGTTCTGTTTCAGAGGCTTTAACCTCGTGGCGCCAAATCCAAAATCAACGAGGACTTTGAAGTGTCAGCAGTATACTCTAGAAGGTCAGCGTTAGCTTCCCTTGAGCATAAGGGGCGTCATCGTACTTGTAGTACTTGCCGTGATGGTTGTGCTTATCCTTAATGAAGATCCAACCGCCAAAATTCCAGCCAGCGCCAACAGAAGCTGAGAAGGTGTGGCCCGTCTTAAAGTTTAAATCCAGTTCTGCGCCTTTGGAATAAACCTCGAAGATCCCATTCTTATACTGTCCGATCCCGCCATGAGCACGCATAGGGAAACGGTAGGGGCGTCCAAATGTTGCCCACATCAGCGAAGTCGACCAATATTTGTTGAAGAAGTACTCAATGGATACGTTAATGGGGAAGATGGCATTGATCTGCCAGTTCTTCGAAGCTCTCCAATCGATGCCAACAATAGGAAGCATATATCCGTTCTCGACGCCCACATAGCCAGCCCAGCCGATATGCAAGCCAATGGTCTTCGTGTATTGGTAGCGGCCCCACATGAGCCCGTAGTAGACGCCCGATTGTCCGAAGTCCCAGGTCTGTGCATCGACAGAGACTGCTCCCGATAAGATCCAGCGCCAGTCTTTCAAGGAAGTCGATACCCAGCCGAGCGATGCGCTTGCAAAGTGGTAATCGTCCTCGGTAAACCGGGGATTTTTGGGCCAGTCGAACTCGAGGAAAGAGTAGCCGACTTTCCAGCTTAAAGAATTATGGGGAGTCAAAAAATGGGAGTAGTAGAGAAATGCATGGGCATCTTCATAGTGGACCTTAGAGTTCCTGACCGAATGGGTTCTGAACTCTGCCGGCATGACATCACGGTACTCTCCGTCAAAATGCACGGGATGGCTCTTGTTGACAAAACTGTAATCTGTGACGAGCTCAAATGAGGAAGCAAGAACGAAAATCGGCAAGGCATATCGCAATTTCACGGGTCCAACTCCATTTATTTTCTACAAAAGCGCTAGTATGAAAGAATTTTAAATTAATCTCGATGGGATTTTTTGTCGATCGGGTTTTGCATGATCTCGACTTTGTACATGTTTGGCCTGATCAAAAAATGTGCAAAGTCGAGATGATCCTTCACACGGGCAGGGAATAATACCGAAACAACCTGAAAAATCGGAAGTTTGGTAAGGAGGCTCTTTAAAATTTTTAAGCGAAAGCGGTGCGGAGCAAGCGACCATTGCCAAATGGGCAAGGCGCGAGTGAGCATGAAAATTTTGAAGATAAGCCGACGCAGCCAAAAACCGATTCTTCAGAGACTGTTAACGAATTTAGTTTCTGTCGATTTTTTGGACTTTTTCAGAAAATTTTACGTCCGTTTGTTGGGGGTTATATCAACTTTCGTATATTACCCCCCAACAAACGGACGTAAAATTTGCGAAAACTTCTCAAAAAAGCGACGAAACCTAAATCCGTTAACAGTCTCTCAGGTTGTTTCGGTATAATTTTACATGGATTAATATTTGAAAATGCAGTATCTGCCTGATTATATAGCCAAAGGAAAAACATGAAAATAAGACAACAGATTTTACTTCTTCTTCTGTCCACATCTTTTGCACAGATTTCTGCAGAAGATAAGAGTTCAGCTAACCGCGAAACTAAAGTTAAGGCCTCATACCACCATACGGAAGGCGGAGATTGGTTTACCCGATTGCGAGCTCTCTACATTCATCCTGAGTATTCCAGCGGCTCTGTCAGTACAATTCCCCATTCTGGAGTAGCTGTTAATCCTTCTTGGACTGGCGAGTTTGATTTTGGCTATATGTTTACAAAAAATTTGGGCTTTGAGCTGATTTTAGCAACAAGTAAACATACTCTGATGGGCAGAAAAGTGCTTGGCGGCACAAAAATAGCGACAACTTGGGTATTGCCTCCTACTCTGACGTTGCAATGGCGTTTTGCACCAAAATCCATTGTTCAGCCTTATCTTGGCGCTGGAGTCAATTACACCCTATACTATGCTGAGCATTGCTCCCTTGCGAAAACCAGCATAGATCTTAAACACTCATGGGGACCCGCTGTCCAAACAGGCATGGACATTTTTTTCTATAAAGATTGGCTGTTCAACATTGATTTTAAGTATGTGTGGATGGACACGCATGCTCGATTATCCGGCGCTGTAAATGGGAAAGTCCATGTTGATATTGATCCATGGATGATTGGTTTTGGAATTGGACGGAAGTGGTGAGCAACTCACTTTTTTGTTAACGCGTCCTTGCAAATATTTTGATCTGTCCAGATCAAAACATCTACAAATTCGAGCTTAATTCAATTTGAAGAAGGGATCGATAAGACTGATTTTTCACCACCGAGCATGCGAAGGATCTCTGCTTCCCTCTCTTTTTTGCTAAGAGGCTGAATGGTTGTGACGGTGCGGCCGTTCGTCTGACTTTTTTGGACGCTGAAATGATGGTCTGCTTTTGAGGCGACCTGTGGGAAGTGGGTAATGCAGATCACTTGGCGGTGCTTGCCGAGCTTTTTGAGCTGTTCTCCGATCACGCTTGCTGTTTTACCGCCGACGTTGGCATCAATCTCATCGAAAATAAGGGTTGGGGTCTGGTTTTTTTCACAGAGGGTGGTCTTGATGGCAAATAGGAGGCGGGAGAGCTCTCCTCCGCTCGAGTGGTCTTTGATAAGCACCGATTGTTCTCCGATGTTAGCGCGCATCCAGAATTGGACAGCGTCATCGCCCGAATGGCTCCGTGATGCAGGTTGGACCGAAATGGTGATTTCGGCGCCTTGCATGTTCAATGACTGAAGGCTTTCGGTCAGGAATTTTGCAAGCCGCTCGGCAGCGTCTTTTCTTTTTTGGGTCAGTTGGCCGGCAAGCTGTCCTGTTATTTGTTCTTTCTTTTGGATCTTTGCGCGGATCTGATCGATCTCATCGGATAGGTTTTCCAATTGGTTGAGTTTGTTCTGCGCATTTTGTTGGAATTGCTGGACCTCTTCAATGGTCGCACCGTACTTTCGTTTCAGGGAATCGATCGCTGCAAGGCGTTCTTCGAGGTAGGAGAAACGTTTGGGGTCCTTGTCGAGTTTGTCTGTGTAGTTTTGGAGCTCGTTGTAGGCTTCTGTAGCTGCGATCGATGCTTCATGAAGGAGGCTGGTTGGAGGTGAGAGGCGGGCATCGTAGTGGGTCAATGAATCGCACGATTTATGAAATCGGCTCAAATGGGGAAGAAAATTGGAAAGGGTATGGGTGATGGGAGCTAGCTTTTCAAGGATTTCTTGGGCATGGGCAAGCCGTTTATGCTCTTCGGTGATCTCTTCCTCTTCTCCGCTCTTCAGCTTGACCGATCCGATCTCTTCGAGCTGGGTGCGCAGCTTCTCTTCTTCTTTTTCCCTTTGCGATTCTTCGGAGAGTAGGGTGTGCAGTTTTGCTTTCAGCTCCTTTTCTTCTTCATAGGCTTGCTGGAATTGGTGAAGTAGGGGGGAGACCTCGGCAAATTGGTCTAGGATCACCCTCTGTGAATCTGCTGAAGTGAGGGAATGGTAGGCGTGCTGCCCGACAAGCTCTAACAGGGTAGCTCCAATTTTCTGGAGGAGGGGAAGAGGGGTCATCTGCCCGTTGACAAATGCCCGGTTTTTTCCTTCCCTAGTTATTTCACGGCGGATGATCAGCTCTTCATCAGGGCTATAGGAGATCCCTGCATCGCTTAAGAGTTTTTGGGTTTCAGAGAGCTTGGAGATGTCGAAGACTGCTTCGACGTAGGCCTTCTCTTCCCCTTTTCTGATCAGGGTGCTGTCAGCGCGTGCGCCGAGTGCAAGGTCAATCGCTTCGATCAGGGCGGTTTTACCAGCTCCCGTCTCGCCGGTCAAGGCAGTGAACTGGGGAAGAAGGTCAAGGGCGCATGTATCGACAAGGACAAGATTTTTTAAACTGAGATGGTTAATCATTGAGAACTTCGCCAACGGTTTTAAAATGCATTTTTGCGACGGTGCTTAAAATGGATTCTCCATGTTTTGCGACCAGTTTTTTGCCGGCTGCAATCACTTGGGCAGAAGCTCCTTTGGGAAGTTCGAGCCCGACTTCGATCCCAAGCTGGTCTATCCCTTCGACAAAGGCTGCCCTTGCTAAGATCGATGCCGCTGCAACGACCGGATCAGATTCCGCTTTATGCCGCTGGGTCAATTCAACCTGGATGTTTTTGTGTTTGAGCGCAGAAAGAACGACATCTTCGCTTGCAAACTGGTCGATGATCACGTTTGTGCATTGCGTGCGCGTATACAGCTCAGAGATAGCCGTCGCATGGCCCCAGGCAAGAAGGCGGTTCAGGTTGCGGAAGTTGGCGTAGAGCTCATTGTAGCGCTTAGGGGAGATCTTGATAATCGAGTGGGGACAGATTTTTTTGATCTTTTGGCTGAGGACTAGGATCGCCTTGTCGGTCATCTTCTTGCTGTCTTTGACGCCGATCTTTAGCAACTCTTTAATGTGGTCTTCAGTAGCAAAGACGCCGGCTACGCACAGAGGACCGAAAAAATCTCCTTTGCCGGCCTCATCGACGCCGATCCTTGTTTTGAGGTCGACCTGGGTTTCCGGATAGGAGAATGCGACCGACTGCAAGATCTCCGGTTCGATGTAAAACTGGATGAACTCCTCTTTGTCTTTTCCTTGTACCGTGAGCTTTCCTGAAGTGTACAAAGTGCAGGAAACCCCTTTTTTTTGTGCTGAAAAAAGGGTGTAGGCGGGATGGGTGATCTCGAAGCCTTGATTGGTCAACTCTTGCTGCATCTTGTCAGCTAGGGCGACGTCAACTGTTGCTACAAAGCAGGGATCTGATGTGTTTTTTTTTGATGTCATGAACTTATTTTAATTGTGAGGAGATTGCAAATGCAATTTTGCAATTTCCTCTTGCTTATTAATCCTTACTCCTACAAAAGGGGAGTTTTGTAAGAGGTTCCGCTCTCTTTATCTTAAGTCGAAGCGTCGACCAGGAACTAAGCGGAATGGGCAATGGTTTTATTTTTACATTGATTTCGAAAAAAAACAAGATAACATAGATTCTATTGATCCTGTTAAGGAAAATCTGGCCCGTTGGGCTTTAGGGTCATTGCAATTGTTTTGGAGGACTATGAGTGAAGAACTAAAGCGTGTCGGCGCCATGTTCAAATCAAAAAGAAAAGAGTTGAACTTGACGCTTAAAGAAGTTGAGAACTCCACTTCTATCCGTTCTTCCTATTTAGAGGCGATCGAAGAAGGAAGGATCCAACAGTTCATCTCCGGAGTTTATGCCCTTGGTTTCATGAAGCAGTATGCCAACTTCTTAGGCATCGACATGGATACGATGATCCGTGAAAATCCCCAAATCTTCCGGATGCCGGCGGAAAAGCATGAGTTCTCCTATGGAATCGGCACTCTTGAGGTGCGCGGAAGCATGGGAGGAGGGGTGAAATGGCTTCCCAACTTGTTATGGGCTGGGGCTGCTGCCCTCGTCTTAGTCGTTGCTTGGTATTTGGCTAAATTTTTAGGCGTTATTTAATTGCTGTAAATTATGTCTTTACCTCCCCATACCAATCGCCTTATTCACGAAAAATCCCCCTATTTGCTCCAGCATGCCCATAATCCTGTCGATTGGTTTCCGTGGGGGAAAGAGGCATTCGAACTAGCAAGGAAGGAGGACAAGCCGATTTTCTTATCGATCGGCTATGCGACGTGCCATTGGTGCCATGTCATGGAGAAGGAATCATTTGAGAATCCAGAGATCGCCAAATTGATGAACGATTCCTTCATCAATATCAAAGTAGACAGGGAAGAGCTACCTGAGATCGATAGCATCTATATGGAGTTTGCCCAGGCGCTGATGGCGTCGGCCGGCGGCTGGCCGCTGAACCTCATTTTAACACCAGATCTCAAACCGTTTTTCGCTGTGACCTATCTGCCTCCTGTCAACCGCCGCGGATTAATCGGCATGCAGCAGTTCATCCAGCATATCAATCAGATGTGGCAAGGCGACGAAAGGAAGCAGCTTGTCGAACAGGCTGACAAGATCGTCGAAGTTTTTGAAAAATCGGCCCTCTCTTCGGGCGACGCCCTTCCTGCTCAGGGGATCCTGTCTGCTGCTGCAGAAGTGCTCTTTGAAATGATTGATCCTATCTACGGTGGCCTCAAAGGCGAGCCTAAATTTCCCATGGGGTACCAGTCCCTTTTCTTGCTGGAGCATGCTCGTGAGAAGGCGGACAGCCGCGCGATGTTCTGCGTGGAGCTGACGTTGGACAGGATGCTTCAGGGAGGGATATTTGATCATCTCGGCGGCGGATTTTCCCGTTATTCTGTCGATGAAAGATGGGTTGTTCCCCACTTTGAAAAAATGCTCTACGATAATGCAATTTTAGCTGAGACTTACCTCGAGGCCTATCAGTTCTCCAAGAAAAAAACCTATTCTAGGGGCGCAAAGCAGACCCTCGACTATCTGGTCAGGGAAATGATGCATTCAGACGGGGGATTTTATTCTGCGGAAGACGCCGACACGGAAGGTCATGAGGGGATGTATTACACATGGACCCCTTTTGAGGTGCGTGAGATCCTTTCTAATGAGGAGGCTGAGGTCTTCTGTCAGTATTATGGGGTAAAAGGGGATGGCAACTTTGAAGGGAGGAATGTCCTTTATGTTCTTAACCCTATCGAAGAATTTGCTGAAGGTATCGGCATGCCGGAAGAGGAAGTGGAAGCAATTTTAGAGAGGAGCCGGACCCAACTGCTGAAGAGGCGCGGGTTTAGGACACGTCCGTTCAAAGACGATAAAATTCTTTGTTCTTGGAACGGCCTTGCAATCGATGCGATGGCAAAGGGCGGCAGCATCTTAGGAAAAGAGACCTACACGCAGGCGGCGCTTAAAACAGCAGAGTTCCTATTTGCCAACTTGTACAAAGAGGGGCATTTAAAGCGAAGGTGGCGTGAGAACGAAGCGCGTTTTGAAGGGGGGATCGATGATTATGCCTTCCTGATCAAAGGACTCATCACGTTATTCGAATTGGACCTCGGGACAAAATGGCTGAAGTGGGCAATCGATTTGACCGATGTCTTAACAAAGGAATTTAAAGTTGAAGAGGGGGCATTTTACTTTAACGTCTCCGATCCAACGCTTTTGATCCGCAGGTGTGAGTTTTATGATGGAGCGGAACCTTCGGGAAATGCTGTCCACTGCGAAAATTTACTGCGTTTGTTCCAGCTGACAGGGGATTCCAACTATCTTTCCCAGGCTGAAGATGTCTTGAAGGCTGCCAAGGCCTACATTGAAAGCTACCCGCCTGGTGCCTGCTACCATTTGAAGGCCCTGCAGCGTTACTATCAGGTCAATGCGCCGCTTGTCGTGATCGCGCTTGATGAAGAAAAGACCTTGGCTAAAGAGATCAAAGAGAGGCTTGCGCTCCATTTCAATCCCCATCTTCTCGTTGTCTGGAAAAAAGCAAACGATACATTATTAGACGCTCTAGTTCCTTGTTTAGTTGATAAAAAAATGATCGATGGCCAGACTGCAGTTTATATTTGCAGGCAGGACCACTGCGAAGCTCCCTTGATTGCCAAAGAGGAAATCTTCAAGGCGATCGAATCTTTGTAAATCTCGGAGGATGCTATGACACAGCGGACAAATTTAGGCGATTACACCCTGCTAAAACAGCTAGGGGCGGGATCGATGGGTACTGCTTACCTAGCTGAGCATCGGCTCATGAAGCAGCCCTGCCTTGTCAAAGTGCTCCCGCAAGAACTCTCCTCTGATTCCAATTTCATCCACCGCTTTGAAAACGAAGTGCTCGCCCTTTCGAGCCTAGACCATCCCCATATTGTTAAAATCCACAATGTCTCTTGCGCTGACGGACAATATTTTCTTGTGACCGATTCCATTGTAAATGCCGATGCAGAGCCTTGCAACCTCTCCCAGTACCTTTCGAAGCGCAAATACAAGCTCTCTGAAGAAGAGATCGTTCGTATCGCCAGGCAGGTTGCCTCGGCTTTGGATTATGCCCATCAGAGAAAAATGGGAGTCGAGCCTTTTGCCCATGGAACGCTCAAACTTAATAATATCCTCATCCGCACTTCTAAAGAGGGGCTGCATCTCTACTTGAGCGATTTCGGTCTTTCGAGGATCATCGGTTCTGGCGCTGTGCTAAGCCGCACCTTCAAAGCCGTCGCCGATCAGCTGGCAACTAATATCGGCTTTACGTGGAACAAGCGGGGAGAGGAGAAATACACAACGGGAAAAATTGATACGAATGCAATGACTGCACTCCACGAGTCATTTTTGCAAAATTTTGCCTTTTTAGCGCCCGAACAAAAACACCTTTCGCAGCCGCGCTCCAATGCCGCCAAAGCAGATATTTATGCGTTCGGCACATTGCTCTATTACCTTTTGAAGCAGCAGATGCCCGAAGGATTTTTCGAGCTGCCTAAAAAAAGCGGAGATCAGAAATGGCATTGGGATGTTTTGCTAGCCCGTTGCCTTCACCAAGATCCTGCTTTAAGACCGGAACTGCTCTCTCCGCTGATCGAAGAGTTGGTCAACACAGTCGTCTCTCCTGTTGCCAAAGAGCAGCTTCAGAAGCTTAAAGACATTGCTGACCAGGGGACGGAGCCTGTAGCAGTAGCTGTGGAAGCTCCGCAAGAAACTCCAGCAGCAGAGCAGTCTGCGCCAGGTCTAAAGCCCGTTCTTAAACCGCAAGAGATCGTCAGACCTTCTTTCGAGGTCGATCCGGGCGAGATTTTCCAAAAGGAGCTCCTTGTCGGACGGTACCAGCCTAAAGTCGAAGAGGAAAAATGCGTGGAGCCGATGATGACCGAAATGGTCATCGTCCCCAGCGGCACCTATTACCGAGGCAGCAACCATGGGGCCCGCGACGAAATGCCCCGCCATGCGATCAATATGGATCCCTTTGCCATCGATGTCCATCCTGTCACAAACGAGCAATTTATCCGGTTTTTGGAAGTGATGGGGGGAGAAAAAGATGTCAATAACAACGACATCATCCGTTTGCGCGATTCGCGCATCAAACGGAGCGGCGGCAAGATCAGTATCGAATCGGGCTACGCCAAACATCCTGTCGTCGGAGTGACTTGGTATGGAGCGACAGCCTACGCTAAATGGATCGGCAAACGTCTTCCTTACGAGGCGGAATGGGAAATTGCTGCTTATGGAGGACGGGAAGACAATATGTTCCCGACTGGCAGCGATATCGAGCGCTCCCAGGCCAATTTTTTCAGTTCCGATACCACCACTGTCGCAAGCTATCCGCCGAACGCCTACGGCCTCTACGATATGGCAGGCAACGTCTACGAGTGGTGCCAAGATTGGTATGATTACCACTACTATGACATCTCAGTCCAAGAGCCGGACAATCCAAAAGGCCCTTTGCAAGGGGTCTACCGCGTTCTGCGAGGCGGCTGCTGGAAGAGCTTGAAAGAGGATTTACGCTGCGCCCACCGGCACCGCAATAACCCGGGCATCATGAATGGAACTTACGGCTTCCGCTGCGCTGCCGATGTTGCGGAATAAATGAAAGCTGTCTTGTTTGTTTGCATGGGCAACATCTGTCGCTCTCCTGCTTTGGCAGCGGTCCTTCAGAAACTTGCTGAAGAGAAGGGGGTAGCAGATCAGCTGTTCATCGACAGTTCTGCCCTGACAACTTACTATATCGGCAAACAGTCCGACCATCGGATCCGCGCCGCTGCAGAGAAGAAAGGGGTTGCGATCGACCATATCGCCCAGCTTTTTGATCCGGTCGATTTTCAAAAATTTGATTATGTCTTTGCAGTTAACCATGAGATCAAAGACCTGTTGCTGGAAATTGCCTCCGACGCTGAAAAATCAAAAATTTTTCTTGCTACCCATTTTGCCAAACATTTCCGCGACGAAGAGGTGCCTGACCCGTTCTACTTAGGGCCGCATGCCTTTGACAGCGTCATGGAAATGGCCTTTGATGCCTGCCAGGGTATCCTGAAGCGACTTTTCCCTTGATTCAGCTTTAGCAGGGCTGTAAAATCATCTGTTTTTAACAAAAAAATAACAGGATGGCAGGATAAGAAAAGAATCAGATTTCATTATCCTGCCATCCTGTTATTTAAATTCTTAGCAAAGGACATTTCATGAAACTGCTGCTTTCCAAACCACGTGGTTTTTGCGCTGGAGTCGAACGGGCGATCGATACTGTCGAACGCGCTTTAGAGCTTTGGGGAGCTCCCATCTATGTCAAACATGAGATCGTCCACAATAAGCACGTTGTGGAAAGCTTGAAACAAAAAGGGGCAATTTTCATTGAAGACCTCAATGAAGTCCCTGTAGGAGCAAGGCTCATCTATTCTGCACATGGCGTCTCTCCAGCCGTGCGCGACCAGGCCAAGGCGCGCAACCTGATCGAAATTGATGCGACATGCGGACTCGTGACCAAGGTCCATTCAGCGGTGAAGCGCTATGCGCAAAAAGGTTACCAGATTATCTTGATCGGCCACCGCAAGCACGTCGAGATCATCGGAACAGCAGGCGAAGCGCCTGATGTGACCACGATCGTCGAATCGGTAGCTGATGTCAAATCGCTCCAGTTCCCGCAAGATCAAAAGCTCTTCTACACGACCCAGACGACTTTGAGCTTGGATGATGTCAAAGAGATCACGGAAGCGTTGATTGCAAAATATCCCCAAATCGAGACTCTTCCAAGCGCATCGATCTGCTATGCGACGACTAACCGGCAAATGGCCCTTCGTTCAATTACGGATGAGGCGAACCTCGTCCTTGTCGTCGGCGATCCGCGCAGCTCCAATTCGAACCGTTTGCGCGAAGTGGCCGATGTACGCGGCGTCCCTTCCTATCTCATAAATGATGAGCATGAAATTCTTCCTGAATGGCTTGCAGGCGTCGAAGTGATCGGCCTGACAGCCGGCGCATCGACTCCTGAGCATGTCGTGCAGCGGTGCATCGAGCGCCTCCGTTCCCTTGGCGTGACAGCTGTGGAAGATGTCGTGTTCACGGAAGAGGACGTCGTGTTCCAATTGCCAA
>JAFEGU010000047.1 GCA_018239725.1 Verrucomicrobiota bacterium
GACATCGCACGGGCTTAAGTTGAAGAGTCCGTCGCCCGGATTGGTCAGAAGATAATCGGTGCTGCTAGCGTTGCCGGTAAGGGTCAGGCAGGCTGAAGGGCTAGGTAGGGTCGAGCCGATCACGATGGCTGTGCCTGTGTTGTCTGTCAGCGTATTGTTAGCTACAAGGCCGTTAAGGAGTGTGAATTGCTCGATATCAAGGCCCGAGGCAGCATTGGATGATAGGTTTTGGCAATTGCTGATCGTGTTGCCCGAGACATGCAATGTCAAGGAGTCGATGCCCATAGGGGCATAGCTAAGGATCCCTGTCCCTTCGCATCTGTGAATTTCGTTATTCAATATTGTTAGATTAAGCGTTGAGAAATCTTGATTGATCGCAATTCCGTTTGATGTGTTTCCGATATCTGTAATGGTATTGTTGCTGATGGTGATATTCCCAATGGAGGGATATGTTGCATTGATGACAGCGATCCCATTATTGTTGATTCCTGTAATCGCATTGTCGGTTGCAAGCAGTGTCAACGAATCGCCTGGGGTTGCAAGGACCAGGCCGGAGCCTCCGTTGTTGGACATTATGTTTGATGAAGCGGTGACTTCAAGGGCTGTTATTTCGCCGGAAGTATGCAAGTAAAGAGAGTTCGATCCGTTATCGGAGAACGTGTTGCCGTTTAATTCGATCGAACAGTGATCGGTGGTTCCATTTGGAATGATAACGAAGCTTGATCCCAAGCTTGACTGAGCTCCCGTTCCGTTATTTGTCATCTTGTTGTTCAGAAGGCTGATCGTAGCATCGGCGACAGTGTTGAAATTAAACCGGATGCTGCCAGTCGTATTGTTATTGAAGATATTGTTCTCGATGAAGACTTCAAAGACATTGCTATCTGCTGATATTTCCAGAGGTACGTTGGAAACAGAAGTTTGCCCTTCAAAAGTGTTTTTTGAACAGACTAAAGTGGCATTCCCATCAAGAGTCAAAAAAATTCCGTTGACATTGTTTAAAAACTGATTGTTAGTCAAGAATATGGAGGCTTTGCCGGGAAAGCAAGCCTCGATCGGAAAAGTAGAGGTGTTTTCAAACGTGCAAGAAGAGACATAGAGGCTTTGTAGATCGGTCCCATAGATGGCATCGTTCAGTGCAGCCTTAATGGCGATACCGCTTATGCTGTTATTAGCAGCCAGAGTGATTGCATTGCCTTCTGTATCGACATTCTGATTGGTAATAGTGGGCGCGGATTTGCTTTGCGCGGGGATAGGGATCGTCCCTTTAGAAGTTTGTATCGATTGCTTAACACTAGAGCCCCATAATTTCTGGTTCTGTTTTAAAGAGATCCCTGAATCCATCCCCTTCGTTGTCCCATCGCCAGGAAATACATAGATGACGTCATTCGGGGAGGAGTTGTTTTGTGCTTGTTCTAAGCTATGGTAAGGGCTTTCGTAAGTGCCCTTGGAACTGCTTGTGTTGTCGACGAATACAAAGAAGTAGGGGAGTCCTGTAGCGGGATCAATGCCGATGGTTTTTTTTCTCTCGCTGCCGATGACGATGATCTCTTGTCTACCCACCGGCTGCAGCATGCGGTCATTGAGCGCATTTGCCAGTTTGCAAGTGCGTCCCTGCTTTTTGACTTTTGACTTAGGGCCGAAGGAGTAGGTTAAGGAAATCTGCCCTTGGAATTTATTATGGAAAGTTCTGTCGTACGAGTCGCTGATCTCGAGAGTGAGGATCTCTTTGAATGTGCCTAAGATCCGCGCTTTTCCTCCCCAGGTCGTTGGAGCGGCTTCTCCTATAAAGTAGTAAGGACCTGCCGCTGTATAGAAATCAAATGATTTGGATCTTCCAAAGTGAAAACCAAATTCTGCATCGGCACCTTTCATTGCAGACTGATACTTTTGCGACACAAGCATGGAATTGCCGGAAAAGCCTCCAAAGGTGGTATGGTAAGGAGAGCTGGTCTTTGTGCCAACGGGCAAATAGCCATTGATGCGAAAATCGAATAGCTTGCCGAGGGTCTCAAGTCCTGCCCCGACTTGGTTCGAATGAAGACGGCTTGCATTTCTATAGTCGTAGTAAGCGTTGATGCCGTAAGCTCGGTTTCCCCATAGAGCTCTTATGCCTATGCCTGCATTGGCTGCCCATTTTCCATTATTAAAAACGTGGCCTCTCACATCTAAAAAGGGAGTGGCTTTCCACCGGCTTGGATCTGAGGCGATAAACGTTTCTAAGGTCGTATAACCATCTTTATAGCCGATGCCGCCGCTTTCAATGTGCCGTACAGTCGCTCGATAGTGTCGTTTGCCGTTAGGACAGTTCTCTTCTTCTTTGTGAGGGGCTGCAAAACAGCTCAAAGGGAGGACTGTTGCAAAAAAAATATAACGGAACATACATACCTTATAGAAAGATAAGCTTATTTTTATCTCAATAGAAGCATTGAGATCAAATTTTTTTTAAATCGGCGCTGGCAGAGGTCGAAAAGGCTCTCCTAGCATGAGCCTATCCGCAATGTAAGAAGAAAAAATTGGGGAATCTTTTGAGTGGTTTTCGTGGTTTTCTCATCGGAAATATTAGTAATATTCCCTCGTCAAAAAACACAAAAATCATCTCAAAATCTTCTCCCACTTTTTTTTCCTTACATTGCGGATAGGCTCATTGGATTCCACTTTTTGCAGCATCTCGACAATTATACGGAAATAATTCTGAACAATGAGTAGTTTGAAAAGAGGCTATGGTCCAAAAGCAACGAGGACTTTGAGGTGGAAGCAGTATAGGTCCAAGCTCTCAAGGTCTGCAAAATAAGAGGTTTAATGATGAAAATTGTAGTTATCGGCGGCAGCGGGCTTATTGGAAAAAAACTTGTGAAGAACCTTAGACAGTCTGGACATGAGGTAGTGGCGGCATCGCCCTCGTCGGGTGTCAATACCATTACTGGCAAGGGACTGGCTGAAGCGCTTGCTGAAGCCCAGATTGTGGTCGACGTAGCAAACTCTCCATCGTTCGAGGACAAGCCAGCTATGGAGTTCTTCGAAAAGTCAGGGCAAAACCTCCTTGCCGCGGAAGCGGCCGCTGGCGTGAAACATCATGTGGCGTTGTCTGTCGTCGGAACCGACCGGCTTCTTGCAAGCGGTTACTTCCGGGCGAAGATGGCGCAAGAAAATCTGATCAAAGCATCCAAGATTCCTTATACGATCCTCCGCGCAACGCAGTTCTTCGAGTTCGTCAGCGCCATTGCCCAATCGGCAACCGAGGGACAGACGGCTCGGTTATCGCCTGCCCTTTTGCAGCCTGTCGCATCGGATGATGTTGCTGCTGTTCTGGCCGACATCGCAGTCGAGAAACCGTTGAACGGCACGATTGAGCTAGCAGGCCCCGAACGGATAGGTCTCGACGAGCTCGTGCGGCTATTCTTTAAAGCGACCGGTGATGGACGGAAGGTGGTTACAGACGTCCATGCCCGTTACTACGGTTTAGAGTTGAACGATCAAAGCCTTACTCCCGGCAACAATCCGCGCATCGGCCCGACTCGTTTCAAAGACTGGCTTAAACGTTCTTTGCCTCCGACGCAAATCGTTGCTTAAGCTTAAAGCTCTTTATGAATTGCCCCCTTTTTTGATGCGCTCGCCTATATCCTTGTCGATTTTGCACCAGTACTCAAATGCCCGCTGCAGAACAGGCTTTGATACGCCTTTCTTAAGGTGTCCGACAACATTGGAAACGAACCAATTGCGCTTGATAAAAGATAAGTTGAACTTTTTTAAGTTGCCGATATAAAAAGTGATAGATCCAGTCAACGCTTAACGGAGATTTTAACATGGAAAAGAAGCCGCCTAAACCAACGACAAATGATGCCGGAATTCCCGTTTCCAGCGATGAATACTCCTTAACGGTCGGACCGAATGGCCCCATCTTGCTGCAGGATCACTACCTCATCGAACAGATGGCTAACTTTAACCGCGAGAAAATTCCGGAGCGGCAGCCTCATGCAAAAGGCGCCGGCGCTTTCGGCAATTTTGAAGTGACAAAGGATGTTAGCGCCTACACGAAGGCCGTCGTCTTTCAGCCAGGTGTAAAAACAGGGACTTTGATCCGCTTCTCAACGGTTGCCGGAGAACAGGGCAGCCCAGATACTTGGCGCGATCCTCGGGGATTTGCTTTGAAGTTCTACACCAGCGAAGGGGTTTACGACATGGTTGGAAACAATACGCCGGTGTTTTTTGTCCGCGATCCGATGAAGTTCCAACATTTCATCCGGTCGCAGAAAAGACGCGCGGACAGCGGCCTTCGCGACCATGATATGCAGTGGGACTTTTGGACTCTTTCTCCAGAATCGGCCCACCAAGTGGCCATCTTGATGGGAGACAGGGGAATTCCAAAAACGTGGAGGCATA
>JAFEGU010000048.1 GCA_018239725.1 Verrucomicrobiota bacterium
GAAAACACCCGTTTGCAGTATGAGATCGAGCTGTTCGAAAGCCCTCAAAACCTGATGCAGCTGGCCTCCCATAGCGAGTTTGCCCATTTGAAGCATCCAATGGTCAAAGAGATCGTCACAATGGATGAAGGGCTTGCCCTTCAGATTTCAACTGAGGAAAAAGGGGAACCTCTTCCTGTAAAACCAAAACTGCCACTCGCCGTCGGTACGCGGCAATAGCTTTCATCATTTAATTTTATGGCAATCAATAGCGGAACGAGCGGAACGATGGGGATAAAGGTCCGCAAGCGTTTGGTTTGGGTCTCCCTATTTGTTTTTTTTCTGTTCTGCGCCCTGCTGGTCCAGTTCTTTAGGATCCAGATCATCGAAGGGGACAAGTGGAGTCGGGCGGCAAGGGCCCAGCATCAGCTCGTCGTCGTCGAACCGTTCAAGCGCGGCCTGTTCTACTCGAATACTTCTATTAAGCCGGGCCATCCTGAAAAGCCGCAGGCGCTTGTCATCGATGTTCCTAAGTTCCACTTGTACCTCGATCCGATGAGCATTCCTGCCGAATGCAGAGCTGAGATGGCAGCTAAGTTGCGAGAGTTTTTACCCCTTAAAAATGGGGAGTTTGAAACTCTGCGCTCCCATTTTGAGCGCAAGTCCCGCTCGCGCAAGCTCTACATGTGGCTTGACCGGGAGCAGAAGGACCAGATCTCCCAGTGGTGGTTCACCTATGCGCGGGGCAAAAAAATTGCGCGCAACGCTCTCTATTTTGTCCAAGATTACCAACGCTCATACCCCTTCGGTAAGCTCCTGGGGCAAGTTTTGCATACAGTGCGGGATGAGAAGGAAGCAGCGACGCAGCAGTCGATTCCGACGGGCGGACTGGAGTTCATTTTCGATCGGGTTTTGCAGGGCAAGCAGGGGAAAAGGCTCATTCTACGCTCTCCGCGGCATCCGATGGAGACGGGGAAGATCCTTGCCTTTCCTGAAGATGGCGCTGATGTCCATCTGACGATCAACCATTACCTCCAGGCCATTGCTGAAGAGGAGATCGAAAAGGCTGTCAAGAAGTCGAATGCAAAGAGCGGCTGGGCCATCTTGATGCATCCGCGGACGGGGGAAATTTATGCGTTGGCGCAGTACCCATGGTTCGAGCCTGCAGAGTATCCAAAATATTTCAATGATCCTGTTTTACGGGAGAATACCAAGGTCAAAGCCTTGACCGATCCGTTTGAGCCGGGTTCGATGATGAAGCCGCTTACCCTTGCGATCGCTTTGAAAGCAAACAAAGAGCTTGCCAAACAAGGAAAAAAGCCGATCTTTTCTCCGCTGGAAAAAATCGCCACGTCGAATGGAAGCTTTCCTGGCAGATCAAAACCGATCAGCGACACGAAGCGGCACAATTTTCTCAACATGTACATGGGGCTGCAAAAATCTTCAAACATCTACATGTCCCGGTTGGTCCAACGGATCATTGAACAGCTGGGGGAGAAGTGGTACCGCGATGCCCTCAGCGATATATTAGGTTTCGGCAAGAAGACGGGGATCGAACTGCCGTCAGAGAGTCCCGGCCTTCTCCCAACTCCGGGCAAACTCCATCCGAATGGAAAGATGGAGTGGTCGACGCCAACTCCTTTTTCAATCGCGTTTGGCCATAACGTGCTGTGCAATAGCCTGCAGATGCTGAAAGGGTATGCGATCATTGCCAATGGAGGCTACGATGTGCGTCCGACGATCGTGCGCAAAGTGGTCAGGAAAAGAAGAGATGGAACCCAAGAGGTTCTTCTCGACAACACCTCTCCTGAAAGGGTTGCCGCCTTTCCTCGATTGCTGGAAGGGGAGATCGCTCAAGAGGTGGTCAAAGCGATGAAGTATGTCACCAAGCCAGGAGGCACCGCATCGAAAGGGGACATCTACGGCTATACCGAGGTGGGAAAAACAGCAACATCTGAAAAGATCGTCAATGGGACCTACTCAAAAAAAGACCATATTTCGACATTTATCGGGTTTGCTCCGGCCAAAGATCCCCAGTTCGTCCTCATGGTCGTCATCGATGAGCCAGAGTTCAAGTATATCCCAGGAGTCGGCAAGAACCAGCATGGGGGCAACTGCGCAGCGCCAGCCTTCAGAGAGATCGGGCTCCGCACTCTCCAGTATTTAGGTGTTGAACCGGATGACCCATATGGGTATCCTGTTGGCGATCCTCGTCGCAATGAAGAGAAAGCCGATTGGCTCAAAGAGGTCAAGGCATTGCGCGAGCTATACAGCCAGTGGAATTCATGAAGCTCAAAAAACTCCTTAAAGACATCCCCGAAATTGTGGTCCGCGGCTCAAAAGAGATCGAGATCACCGGCATCAGCATCAACTCCAAAGCGATCGGCCCTGGAAACTTGTTTCTTGCGAAAAAGGGGCTGACCCAAGATGGCGCCCGCTTTATCCCTGATGCTGTGGCAGCAGGAGCTAGCGCTGTGATGACCGACATCTACAACCCTTTTTATCCCCAGATCGTCCAGATCATCCATCCGCGCGTAGACCTGATGGAATCAAAACTTGCACGCGCTTATTTCAACAATGCCGACCACTCCCTTTTCCTCGTCGGGATTACTGGGACTAATGGGAAGACGACGAGCTCTTATCTGGTCAAATTTCTTCTGGACCATTTGCAAAATTCTTGCGGACTGATCGGAACGATCGAGTGGATCGTCGGACAGCATGTGTTCCCTTCGACCCAGACAACACCTGATGTGATCACCAATTATAAGCTATTTCAAGACATGGCGGCGCAAGGGTGCAAAAGCTGCGTCATGGAGGTCTCGTCCCATGCCTTGCATCAAGGAAGGGTGAATGGGATCGAATATGATGTGGCGGTCTTTACCAATTTGACCCAAGACCATCTCGACTACCATCCTGATATGGAAAGCTACGCCGATGCCAAGGCGTCCCTTTTTTCCTCATTGGTCCCAGCTAAGATCGCTCAAAAGAAGCAATTTGCGAAGACAGCTGTCGTGAATGCCGATAGCCCTTGGCATGCGCGGATGCTCAAAGAGTGCCAAGCCCAAGTGATCACTTATGGGATCGACGCGCCCTGCGATCTCAAAGCAGAAGAGATCCAGTTAAGCGCAAATGGGATGCAGATGCAGATTTGCTACCAGTCGAAGCGGTATCTGTTTGAATCGCCGTTGATTGGCCGTTTCAACGTCTACAACTGCTTAGCTGCGATCGGCGTTGGGCTTGCCAGAGGATTTGCAATGGAGGAGATCCTCAAGGTCCTCTCTCTATTCCCCAAAGTGCCTGGGAGGCTCGAACGGGTTCCCAACTCTAAGCAGCTGCCGATCTTTGTCGATTATGCCCATACCGATGATGCTCTGAGCAACGTTTTACAAACGCTGAACGAGATCAAAACAGGCCGCTTGATCACTGTTTTCGGATGCGGCGGAAACCGGGATGCAGGCAAGCGTCCTAAGATGGGCGCTGTCGTAGAATCATTGTCTGATGTGGCGATCGTTACGTCTGACAACCCGCGTCAAGAAGATCCCGATGCGATCATTCGTCAGATCTTGACAGGTTTTAAGAGCCCAGCCCATGCGGTTGTCATTGCAGACAGGGAAGAGGCGATCCAGGCTGCTGTCGCGATGGCAAAGCCGACAGACCTGATCTTAATTGCCGGCAAAGGGCATGAGACTTATCAGATCTTTTCCCATCAGACGATCAATTTTGATGACCGGTTAGTCGCTCAGAAAGCTTGTCGTTGATTTCCATTTGTTTTTTCCGTTGATTAGGTCTGTTGCAGTCATCCTCATGACATTTCCAATGCTCTCTGAAGTTTGACATCGCCCATAGCTGAGCGTATACGCGTCAGAGAGAAAGGTTCATCGAATGAAGAGGTTGACTCTAATCCGATCCGCGCCTAAATTTATACACAACTCCAATAAGCTAAGAGAAGAGCCCATGCGCTACCAACGC
>JAFEGU010000049.1 GCA_018239725.1 Verrucomicrobiota bacterium
GCTGCCGCAGTTGCCGTGATTGTTGGATATGAGCTTGAACATCAATTCGGCCATTCGCATAGTGATTTAGGAAAAGCACTTGGTGCAGCGGTTGGCCAAATGGCCAAAGGATCTCTGGGGCTTGCCCTCAACCAGGCTGTTGACACCGAGAAAAAGAAGAAGCCACCTTATCAAGGTGATGAGCTAGGTGACGATCCTACAAAATGTCCTGGAGAAGGATTTGAGTGGAAAGGGAAAGGTGCGCCTGGAAGTCGAGAAGGGAGTTGGGTAAAAGGTAAAGGAACTACTAAAGAGATATTACATCCAGACCTAAATCACCCGCCTCCTAAACAACCTCATTGGGATTATTCAGGTCCAGACTGGAAAGAGGGAGTAAGACTAAATATAGATGGGACTTGGGAGGTGAAGAAATGAAGTTTTTAAATAAGCATATTCTTAAATACGAATCCGCTCTGAAATTCCTCCAAGAAAGCCTAGATGAGGTTAATGCTTTATCAGATGAATTGCTTTCTGCAATTGATTTTTCTCATGGACAATTTTATACCTTGTTACCTCAAAATGCACACTCTGAATTTCTTTATGATTTTAGAAGTGGGGGAATACTTGTTCAAAATCCAATTCAAGAATATTATGTTGATGGCAAAAAATCTTCTTTTTCCGTAATTCCAACAATTAGGGATCAGATTGCATCAGAATTAATAACAAAAATTCACGAAAAAGAAAAAGCCGCTTTTCTTTTTGATGATGTTAATTGCTCTCCAGAAGAAATGCTGCTATTTGATGATTATCAGCAGTATAGATGGATTTACAATGATGAAGTTTATTTAATCATCGATAAAAATAATGCTTCGGAAGAAAAAATTTTGCTAGGAATGCAAAAATCAGAATCATTTTGGCATTCTCTTTGTGTTTTATCAAATATAAATATAACAGACGGCTCAGAAAAAACTTTAAGTTTTGAACAAATAAAAAGCATCTGTCAGCAAGCTTACCTTATTATGATCGGGGCTTATGATGGTGAAGGTTATGTGTTTTGGGAAAAGGCTTAGCAGCTTCCACGCTCTGCATAGAGATCGAAGGAAAGCCGTATGCTCCTATTGTCGACGTCCAAGGCAATATTTGCTCCCTGATCGACCCTCGCACTCATGCAGTAACAAGCAACTATGACTTTACGGCATTTGGTGAAACCTTGAAAGCTACGCAAGACCAAACCCCTTGGCGCTTTGCCTCCAAAAGGTTGGACCCAGAGCTTAACCTGATCTACTTTGGCAAGCGTTATTATGATCCTTCTTTAGGAAGATGGACCTCGCCAGATCTGATGGGTTTTGCCGATAGCATGAATCTCTATCAGTATGTCCTGAACAATCCTTTCTCGTATACTGATCCCGATGGCCAGTTCATCATTGCGATCCCCTTGTTAGCTCTAACCTGGAAAGTGGCGGCCGCTGCCGCAGTTGCTGTGATTGTTGGATATGAGCTTGAACATCAATTCGGCCATTCGCATAGTGATTTAGGAAAAGCGCTTGGTGCAGCGGTTGGCCAAATGGCCAAAGGATCTCTGGGGTTTACCCTCAACCAGGCTGTTGACACTAAGAAGAAGAAAAATCAGTATGAGTAGTGAAACATTGTTTCTATACTGCGAGCTTTGCAATTCCTTTATTGCTTGAACGGATCCAACTCGCATCAGCTCTGGAAAGTGTTGGAAAACGTTTGATCCTTAATTACTAGCGTTTTTTGTTTTGCAATTTTGATCCGCGTGCTACATTACTTTTGTGTGCGGTGGTACCCGCGCATCACTTCATCATCTTTAACGATTAGATAGCCGTGATATTGCTGATCTACCAATTTCTAACGACCTCTTTTGGGGTGAAAATCCCCTCCGTTTTTGTTTATTCGTCGACTCGGATGATGCTTGCTGCGCTCACTTCGTTGCTTCTCACTATTTTTCTTGGGCCCCGTTTCATCAAACGCCTTTATGAGCTGAAGACGGGCCAGTCGATCCGCGTCGAAGATTGCCCATTATTAGCTGAGCTTCATCAGAAGAAAAAGGATACACCGACGATGGGCGGGATCTTGATCCTCTGTTCGATGCTGTTCTCAATGATTTTATGGATGGACTTAAGGAGCTCCTTTACTCTGATCTTGTTTGTTACGACTGTGTGGTTAGGGCTTCTTGGCGGCTGGGACGATTACTTGAAGATGCGTTTAAAAAATTCCAAAGGGGTCAGCGCTAAAAAAAAGTTTCTCCTCCAAATTCTTCTTGGGACATTGATCGCCCTTTATTTGTATTGCCCTGCGGTTTCTAAGTCGCTGCAGATAGGAACTTGGTTTGAGCCTCCGGCTGCCAAGGAACAGGTGATGCTGGTCAAAAAAGCGGATGGAAAAGTCGATATCATCGGTACGACATTGACGACTGATCAGTACATGAGCCGGTTTTTCATCCCATTTTATAAAGACCCGATCTTGATCCTCAAAGGAGCTGCCATCATCTTCGGCATCCTCTTTACGATATTTGTAGTTACCGGATCTTCTAATGCTGTGAACTTAACAGACGGCCTGGACGGTCTAGCATCAGGATGTTTGGTGATGGTTTCTGCAGTCCTTGGACTGGTTGCGTTTTTTTCGAATAATATTGAGATGGCCCGCTACTTAAATATCCTTTACATCGAGGGGAGCGGGGAGATCGCTATCTATCTTTTTGCGCTGATTGGCGCATGCCTGGGCTTTTTGTGGTACAACGGTTATCCGGCCCAAGTGTTCATGGGAGATACAGGTTCGCTGGCCTTGGGCGGCATTATTGGCGTCAGTGCGATTTTACTGCGCCGCGAAGTGCTTTTAGCGTTGATTGGCGGGATTTTTGTTGCAGAGGCTGTTTCTGTGATCATGCAGGTCGGAAGCTATAAGTTCCGCAATAAAAAACGGGTGTTTTTATGCGCTCCTCTCCACCACCACTTTGAGTACAAAGGGTGGCCGGAGACGAAGGTCGTCCTCCGTTTTTGGCTCATCAGTTTAGTGTTGGCAATCATCGGCATTGCGTCTTTGAAATTTCAATAGGGGAAAAGACGATGCAGCGCGCACTTGTTTTGGGATTGGGAGTAAGCGGCAAAGCAGCGGTCGAGCTTCTCCTTGCCCAAGGGTATCAAGTCAGCGGCGCTGATGACAAAGCGGGTCCAGAACAGCTTAAAGACCTTATTTCTCGTGGGATGTACCTCCAGTCTAACCTAGAGGCAATCGATTGGTCCCAGATCAACCTTTTTGTTGTCTCTCCGGGCATTTCTCCTCAGCATCCTTTGTATCGTGCTGCGTTATTGCATCAGATTGAAATCATCGGAGAAGCGGAGCTGAGTTTCCGGAACTTGTCCCAGCCTGCGGTGGCAATTACGGGGACCAATGGCAAGACGACCGTAACCCTTCTCGTCGAGCATATCTTGAATGCATCAGGCGTCAAAGCTAAAGCGCTTGGCAATGTCGGAAGCCCCCTTTCCGTTTATGCGCTGAACCCCGATCCAGGTTGTGTGATTGTCGCTGAGTTAAGCTCCTATCAGCTGGAAACGATGACCACGCCTGTATTTGATGCAGCCGTTATCTTGAACATCACTCCAGATCATCTCGACAGGTATAGTTCAATGGAGGAGTACGCTCGGGCTAAATGCAGGCTCCAAAACCTGCTAAAGCCGAGCTCTCCGTTTTTTGTCAGCAAGCAGGTCGCCTGCCAATTTGCCCCTCTTTTAAAACCTGGGCACATTGTCTATACACAGAGTGAAAGCGTTGAAGAGATATTACCGCCGGAGTATAGAGAATTAGGTGAGCATGACATTGAAAATGCGATGGCGGCATGGGTCCTTTGCAAACCTTTTAAGATCACTGCCGAGCAGTTTCGCAATGGGCTGAATACATTTACAAAGCCGCACCATCGGATTGAATTTGTCGCTACCATCGATGGCGTTCATTTTTTTGATGACAGCAAAGGGACGAATATCGACGCTGTTATCCGAGCGGTCCAGACGATGAAGGGGCCTGTGATCTTGATTGCGGGAGGGGTGGACAAGGGTTCCTCCTACCTTGCCTGGAAAGAAGTATTTAGAGGCAAGGTCAAGAGGATTATCGCCATCGGTCAGGCGGCTCCAAAAATTTTTCAGGAATTAAATCCATTTTTTGAAATGGAAATTGTGGATTCTCTTTCGGCTGCTGTCAAAGCATCAGCTGGCCATGCAGTCAAAGGGGATCATGTTCTTCTTTCGCCGGGGTGTTCGAGTTTTGATATGTTCCGCGATTACGCCCATCGGGGAGAAGAGTTTCAGCGTACGGTGTTATCATTAAGGAGAGGAGGATGATATGACACGCAGGGATACGATTATTGCAGCAGTTCTAGTCAATGCTGGTCTGCTGATTGTTTTATTTGCAAGCGCCCTTAAATCAGATACTCAAGAGCAAGAGTATGCTGCAAGCGCGCCGGTCCGAGTTGAGCCTTTGCTTGAACAGTCTCCCAATAAAGAGGCTGTGGCAGCTCACGGAGATGAGGTCGATCAAGTTTTGAAGCAGTATGCTAATCCAACGCCATCTGTGGTTTCTGCTGTTCAACCTGCTTTGACGCAGCCAGTGGAAACGGCTGTCCAACCAGTTCCATCGCCCCAAAACTTTGCTGACGACTTGCGGGCCATAGCATTGCCTGAAATTTCGACGCAGACAACGGCTGCTTCTATTGCCCCAGCTCCCATGCAAACAGCGCCTGCAGCAGCAGCTCCGAGCATCACAGATTACAAGGTCAAGAAAGGGGATGTCCTGGAAAAGATCGCAAGGCACCATCATTGCTCCGTCGATGAGATCATGAAGTTGAACAAGCTTTCGAATGCTAACTTGCGCATCGGGCAGAACTTAAAGCTTCCAGTCAAGTCTTCACAAGCAACTTCTATTGCAAAGACGCCAGCGCCTTCCGCAACATCAAGCGCAACAGAATCTCCTAAATACTACACGGTAAAAAATGGGGACAACCCATGGACGATCGCCGTTAAGAACCATATGAAAGTCGAAGACTTGTTAAAGCTCAACAATCTCGACCAAGAAAAAGCCCGCAAGTTAAAACCTGGAGACCAACTGCGCATCAACTAAAGTACTAATACTTATGCAGCGATCTTCGCTTATCCTCCTTCTTGCCGTCGCTTTATTGTTTGCTGTGGGATTGATCATGATTTTCAATACCACATCAGCGGAAGTGCTTGACCGCTTTTTGGACAGAAGTACCCACCAAGCCCTAATCAAGCAGCTTCTCTATGCTGCAGTGGGTGGAGTTGGTGCAGTCGGGCTTTGGTTCATCGGTTATCAAAACCTCATTAAAATGAGCGGGTCGTTGATGATTGGAGCGACCCTTCTGCTGATCCTTGTCTTTCTTCCAGGGATCGGACAGCAGATCAACGGGGCCCATCGGTGGATCAATCTTTTCGGCAACTCCTTCCAACCATCTGAGTTCGTTAAGTTTTTAATCCCCCTCTTTTACATCCATGTGCTCACGGCTGCTTCGGGGAATCTCGACCTTAAGTCGTTTCTCCAAGTGCTCGTGAAAATTGCGGTCCCGACCGCATTGATCTTGATCGAACCGGACAATGGAACGGTGGCGATCATCATGGCCACGCTTGTTGTCCTATTTGTCATTACCCGGCTCAAATGGGTCTACTGGGCGCTGCCGCTTCTGATCCTTTGCCTCTGTGGCGGCGTTGTGGCCTCGCAAATGCAGCACGTTTCCGACAGGCTCAAGGTCTACATGAATCCCGAATACGACCTCAAAGGCAAGGGGCATCAGCCCCATCAAGCGAAAATCGCAGCAGGGTCTGGGAAGCTATGGGGAAAGGGGATTGGAGAGAGCTTGCAAAAACTTGAGTATTTGCCCGAAGCAAGAAGCGACTATATTGCGGCGATCTTTGCTGAAGAGTGCGGCTTTGTCGGTATGGTGTGCTTGATCTTTCTATACATGCTGATCGGATTTTGCGGTTTCCACATCGCAACTTGCGCCAAGGATATCGAAGGATTTTACGTCGCAAGCATTTTTACATTCCTCATCTGCTTTCAGGCCTTTTTGAATTTAGGCGTCGTTTCGGGGCTCCTTCCGAGCAAAGGGACAAACCTTCCCTTCTTCAGTCATGGAGGGTCTTCTCTTCTTGCCAATATGATGGCAGTCTGCATCATTCTCAACATCGGCTGGCAATCTGTCCGAGAAAATAAAGCCGCGAGGTCCCGATGAGCAAAAAACGGAAAAAGGTTGTGATCGCAGCAGGCGGCACGGGCGGCCATCTCTTTCCGGCGCAGGCATTGGCCGAGGAGCTGCAAAAAAAGGGGATCGACATTGTTTTTATGGGGGCTGGGTTGGCCGGCAACCGCTATTTTGACCGGGACAAGTACGCCTATCAAGATATTCCAAGCGGAACGGTGTTCCGCCGCAATGTCCTTTTAATCTTTAAGTCTCTCTTTCATCTGGTCAAAGGGGTCAAGCATAGCTTAAACTTCTTAAAAAAAGAGGATCCCGATCTGATCGTTGGTTTTGGAAGCTTCCACTCTTTTCCGATTCTGTGCGCAGCCCGCCTGCAGAACAAAAAGGTAGCTCTTTTTGAGTCGAATGCCTTTCCAGGCAAGGTCAACCGCCTTTTCTCCTCATCTGCTGATTACACGGCAGTCGTTTTTCCCAAAGCTCAAGACCATCTCAATGGCAAGGTCGTTGAAGTCGCCATGCCTGTCCGCCAAGCCCCCCAGATGCTTTCCATTGAGGCGGCGGCAGGTTATTATGGTTTGGATCCGAGGTATCCCATCCTTCTCATTTTTGGGGGGTCCCAAGGCGCTTTAGCGATGAACGAGTATGTCCTGAACAGTATTGAACTGCTAAAACCCCACGACCATCATTTCCAAGTCATCCACATCACTGGCAAAGCTGAGACGGTCGACACTTTTAAAAATGCCTATGCCTCTTTGAACATCAAAGCGTGCGTTAAAGCTTTTGAGACCAACATGCCGGCAGCCTACCAAGCTGCAAGTTTTGCCATTTGCAGAGCAGGTGCCGCAACGATTTCCGAGCTGATCGCTTATGAAGTTCCTTCCATCCTGATCCCATTCCCTTTTGCAGCCGACGACCACCAAGCGAAGAATGCCCACTTTTTCCATCGCGAGGTCAAGGGGGGAGTCCACCTTCCGGAAAAAGGGCTTACTAAAGAGGTCCTAGCGATGGAAATCTACCGCTTTTTAGATCCTGCCCAGTCAACCTTGAGGCAGATGAGAGAATCGATTAACACCTTTAAATCCAGCCAGGACAAGAAACACCTATGCACACTGATCTGCGAGACATTGCATCTCAAATGAGCTCTATGGAAAAAAAATACCACTTTATCGGCATCGGCGGGATCGGCATGAGCGCGCTTGCACGGATCCTTCTGCAAAGAGGCTGCCAAGTCTCAGGAAGCGATCAGTCCTCATCTGCGCTGACGGAACAGCTCCAGATGGAAGGGGCTGATATTTCCATCGGGCATTCGCACAACAATCTCAGAGATCCCAATGTTGTGATCTACAGCACGGCGGTGAACAAAGAAAATCCCGAGGTTCAAGCTGCGCATGAGAAGCAGGTCCCCTTCATCCATCGGGCAGAGCTGCTCAAAGAACTCATGGAGGGGTACGCCCCGCTTCTCGTCACAGGGACGCATGGGAAGACGACCACTTCATCGCTGCTTGCCCATGTCCTCATCGAAGCGGGGCTAAGACCTTCCTATGCGGTTGGTGGGATCGTGTCCAGCCTTGGCAACAATGGCGGCCACGGCACGGGCCCCTACTTTGTCGCAGAGGCTGATGAGAGCGATGGATCATTTTTGAAATACCGACCCTTCGGCGCCATCATGACAAATGTCGATAATGACCACCTGGACTTCTGGAAGAACGAAGAGTCAATCTTGGCAGGCTTTAAGCAGTTTGCTGATTCGGTGGTATCCTCTGAGCATTTTTTATGGGGAGGGGATGACGAAAAGCTAAGGTCCCTGAACCTTAAAGGCATGAGCTACGGATTTGATGAGCACAATGATCTGGTTATCGACAGTTTCCGGCAGACCGGCTGGAAGATCGTCTTCGATATTTCGTTCAAAGAGAAGGTCTACAGCGATATCGAAATTCCTCTCATCGGCGGGCACAATGTCTTGAACTCAGCAGCAGTCTTCGGACTTGGGCTTTGCCTGAACATCCCTGAGTCTACCCTTAGAGCTGCTTTCAAATCGTTCAAAGGGATCAGCCGCCGTGTGGAGAAGAAAGGGGAGGCCAATGGAATCGTCTTTTATGACGACTATGCGCACCATCCCACTGAAATCTACGCTACATTAAGGGCGGTCAAGCACGCGGTCGGCAAACATCGTCTCGTCGCTGTATTCCAGCCCCACCGCTACACAAGGACCCGCGATTGCATGGCGGAATTCGGCACAGCGTTCGATCATGCGGATGTCGTGATCTTGACCGATATCTATGCAGCAGGGGAAAAGCCGATTGAAGGGGTGACGACAGATGCCTTATTTGCCAAAATCCAAGAAACTGTGCCAACTGAGCTGTACTATGTTACCCGGAAGAAGTTGGCCGATTATTTGGCCTCTTTCCTCCAACCCCAGGATGTCCTCCTCACCCTCGGAGCAGGGGACATCACGAAGTTAAGCTCAGAAGCGATCCCGTTAATTGCAGCTAAGACATGAAACAGCGCCAGCCCAAACCCAAACAGATCCCTCTTGTCCATGCGTTGGCTTGGATTGTTGGATCTGCTTTGCTCGTTTCCGGCACTTCCCATCTATGCATAAAGCATTTCATGAAAAATAGGTCTTACGCCCAAGGTAAAGCTCCCCAAGTGATCCAGACGATGGTCCAAACTGGGCCGCAAAGGGAGGCCTTGAAAACAGAATACCTTGCCGAGCTGCTTGGGATCTCCGCCGATTTTCCCCCTCTTGCCGCTAATTTTGATCTGAAAGCAGCGGAACTGAAGCTGCGCGCCTGCCCTCTCATTGCAGACGCCCAGGTCAAGCTGCTCAAGCCAAGCACCCTTTATGTCGATTACACCATCCGCCAGCCTGTTGCTTGGGCAGGGGATTATGAAAATATCGCCATCGACAAAGCGGGGTACCTTTTTCCTTTCCGGCCGTTTTTTTCTCCTAAAAACCTTCCTGAGATCTACATGGGTCTAGGACCCTTTGGAGAGCAGTCCGAGGAATCGGACAAGCCTGTGGCCGAGTGGAACCAGCCCCTTGCAGGAAAGTATGCCGAGCTAGCGTTGAATCTCCTGAACCTGCTTAATGAACCTCAGGTCCAAGAGCTTTTCACAGTCAAAAGGATCGATGTGTCCAAGGCTTTTTCAGAAAGCTACGGAACGCGGGAAATCATCCTGATAGCCGAAGATCTTATTCCGATTAACAGCAATGGGAAGCAGATCCAATACCTTTTTCCTAAAATCCTCCGCTTGAGCACAAAAAACTACGCTGCGGAGCTAGGAAACTATCTAAAGCTTCGTCCTCAGTTGATCGAAAACCAGCGAGCGGGCATCAAGCTGTCCCCAGACGATAATGGGACCATCCGTCAAAAGGAGACGATCATCGATTTCCGGATCCCCAACCTGGCCTTCATCGACGAGCAGAAGAAGGCGCCATAATCGGATCTTGGTTTTTTCCCCTTCTCAAGTCTTTTAGGACATGAGTCGTCTTCCTCACCTTTGAGGGCGCTTTGGTAAAGGATGTTGTACGAGTTGGAGCAATGGCTAGGTACCATGGGGAAGGTATCGTTTCAATGGTCGTAATGAGCTGATTTGTTGCTGTCTCAATGACTGAGATGGTACCGGCATTCAGGTTAGCGACATATAGCTTTTTACTATCCGGGGTCAGGACGCAGTACCAGGGGTATTCGTCAACGCCGATCGTAGCCTCAACAGTATGGGTCTTTGTGTCGATGACAGAGACGCTGCCGGAATCAGAGTTGGTGACATACGCCTTGCTTCCGTCCGGAGCAAATATCAAATACTGCGGAGAATAGCCAACTCCGATTTTTGTCAATACTGTGTCGGTTGTTGTATCGATGACTGCAACGTTGTTGTCATCAAAATTTGTGACATACGCCGTATCTCCATTAGGAGAAAACCCAAGGTAATAGGGGGAGGTTCCCGTATCGATCGTAGCGGAAATGGAATCGGTTGCAGTATTGATAACAGAGACATTGTTCGTTACGGAGTTTGCGACATAGGCTTTGCTTCCATCAGGAGAGACTGCTATGTAATAGGGACGGCTGCCGACAGGTATTGTTGCGGTCACTCTGTCAGATGCAGGATCCAACACAGCAACAGAATCTGATCCAAAGATCGCAGCGTATCCCTTTTTTCCATCAGGAGTGAATGCCATGGAACGGACGTCGGCTCCAACATCAAAAGCGCTAATGATGCCATTTGTAGCTGTATCGATCACGGTAACAGTTCCATTGACGTCGTTCGAAAGGTAGATCTTTCTTCCGTCGGGAGTCATGGCGCAGGGCATATCGACGATATTGACAGGAATCGTCGCCTTTGTTGCATAGGTGGCCGTATCGACTGCGATCACTTGATACAGACTTGATTCAATAAAGACTGTCCCTCCGTCAGGGGTAAAGATGAAGTAATCGGGAAGTTGATCCGTTTGAATTGTGGCTGCAATTCGATTGGTTGCCGTATCAATAACTGAAACACTATACATTTCATGGCTTGACACATAGAGCATACTTCCTGTGTTTTGAGAGATTGCCAGGAATCCCGGGGAGTTTCCAGCTTCAACGGTTGCCTCGACAGAATTGGAAGAAGTGTCGATGATCGAAAGAAAATTAGAGTCTGCGTTGAGGACATAGGCCTTCTTCCCATTTGGCGTGTAGGAAAGGAAAAGAGGATTGTAACCGATCTTCATTGTGGCAATGACAGTATCGGTCGCTGTGTCGATGACAGAGGCGTCCTTGGAATTGTAGTTTGCAGTATAGGCCTTTGTTCCATCAGGGGAGATCGCTATGCAATGGGGAAAGGCGCCAATTGCAATGGTGGCAATGACCTGATTGAGGGCTGTATCGATGACAGAAATATTATCCGATACGGAATTAACGACATAGACCTTACTTCCATCTTGAGCCATCGCAAGATAATTCGGCATCTGACCAACATCGAGTGTCGCCACAACCTTATTGGTTGCAGTTTCGACGACCGAGACATTATTGGAGCCTTGGTTTGCGACGTAGATCCTGCTTGAATCGGGGGTGATCGCCAAAGATTGGGGGTAGCTCCCCACAGCAATGGTGGCCGTCACAGTATTGGTTGATGTGTCGATCACGGAGATATCGCGAGAGGTAGCATTTAATACATAGACCTTGCTGCCATCGGGTGCGATCAGCAGGCGATAGGGTCCGAGGCCAACATTGAGAAGCGCTATGACCGTATTAGCTGCTGTGTCGATGACGGAGACATTGCTCGATTGTAAATTGACGACATAGGCCCTGTCCCCATTCGGAGTAAAAACAATTGCCTCGGGGCTCCTCCCAACTCCAATTGTAGCAGTGACAGTATTGGTCTGTGTGTCAATGACGGAGACGCTATTCGATGCCTGGTTTCCGACATAAACCATGGTTTCATCAGGACTGATTGCAACTGATGAAGGAGCATTTCCGACGCTTACGGTAGCAATGAGGGCATTGTTGGCAGTATCGATGATGGAGACATTATTCGAGCCGCTATTTGCCACATAGATGAAGGGGGAGGCGTTCAAAGTAGAAGCGGTGAACAAAATCCCGACAACGATAGCCATGTAAAATTTCCAGAATGAGATGCTATTTAAGAGGTGTTTCATAGGCAACTCCTGATCGTTCAAGTTTCTTGGGGCAAGTCGTTTGCTAGAAGAAGTATGCAGCTTAATTTCGATGGCGCGATTAATTCAAGCTATAATGGGACAGGAGGTAATGCCTCTGTAAAATGAACCTTCTTAACTTGATTGGAAAAAAGTTGCTGGAACGTAGGAGGATAGTAGCAAAACCTTCAGTGCTAACATTTCTGAAGAAAAAAAGCATGCCTAAAGCCTCTGAGCGGATACGGCTAGCGCCGTTTCGGTTCGCCTTCTGGCCAAAGGCATGCAAAAGTATTGACTTAAGTTATTGATAGTCTAATTAGCTGCTTTTCTTTGCTACGTTTGTGCGCAAGGGTACTCCACTTAGCTAATCAATGCTCCCCGGTTCGCGCCCAAGAGAACTTCACCCACTCCTCACTGCTCTCCGGTTCGTGCCCAAGGGCACTTCACCCACTCCTCATTGCGAAGGTTCACAGAACCTTCTCGTGTATCCGTGGCCTTCTCGGGTAATCATAGCCAATGCTTGGTCGCTTTGAGGATCTCTTCATGGATGTTTTCGATGGTATTTACGTTTTCGATGATCTTTGCGAGTCCTTGCGATACAGCGTGGGCATGGGTATCGAGCAGGCTGGGGGTCACTTTCCTCAGAATTTGGTCCAATAGGAGCTGGTAGCGCGCCTTTTCTGCTTCATTTTGGCTAGGAGGTGCGTAGACGCAGAGCATGTATTCAAGTTCATTGGTACGGGCAACTAGGCGTGCCTTGGGGTTCGAGGTGACCAGGATCTGGATAATCTTGAGAAGGTTAGCTCCGATCTCATGCTGCCGGCAGAATCCATCGAAGAGGTCTTCCCTTAAGGAACTCAATGATTTTAGGGCTTTTTCTTCCTCATCGTACGTCAGGAACAGCCCCCCGTCTTTGCAGACTTGGGCAATCCTCATGATCCGAGAGAGAAGTTCGAAGGTCTTGGCATGATCGCTAGGGGTGATGTCCCAAGACATGTACCAGGCATAAAAATCAGAGACCTGTTCGAACAGCTGCTGCCCGTTAGGTTTCGAAGAGGATTTTATCGAGGGAAATTCTCGATCTGTCCATGGAGAGATCGGCGCTTCAAAGTCGTTTCCAAGAGGTGTTCCCATTGCTGATACTCCTAAACAAGTAAGCCAGTTTCAAAAGTTCGCTTATAGAGGTAGTTTTGCAACTGCCTCAAATCCAATTGAATAGATTCCATTTCAAGGGGATTCTCCAGATTCGTAGAATTGATGCAGCAGTCTCTTCCCGGATTTCTCCTCAACTTCATTATAATTATTATTTGATTTGATTGAATTATTAATTTTAATTGTTGCTCATAATTAATATTCATTTCATTTTATCTTAATGGTTTGAGTTAAAATTAAATTAAATTTTAGTATTAGTTTTGATTTTAGTTCAAAGTTTGTTGTTTAATTGAGTTTATTTCTAGTTTGATGGCATTCTGTTTTTCGAAAAAATCTCAAACTAACCTTAGGTGCTAATTTTTATGTCTATCCGCTCTATTTCTCCTCAAGATGGAATGCAAGATGCTGCTCCAGTGCTCAATGCGGGCCCTGCTGCGGATCTGAATGGAATCGGTTCTACCCGTTCTTCTCTTTCCCGAGCTTCTGTTAACAGCTCTCCTGCTGATGAAAGTTCCCGTTGCTGCGGATGCTTTGATGCAATGATCTCCGGATTCAATCGTTTTGCATCGAACATACTCAGGATGGTAAAACGGTTGATTTGGGGAGTCGATCAGAAGCTGGCTTCCTTGGAAAGGCTGAACTCTACTGTTGCTGAGCAAGGTGTTGTAAGAGATCAGATCGTTAGGGATTTTGCTGCCCTTTCTCCAGATATGCGAGAAGTTGTAAAGTTAACAATGTGGCAACTTGCATCGCAAGAGAATGCCTTGCCAGCAGACCAAACAAATTGGGACTGGGCCGGACGCGTCATCCAGAATCAGGTGCGCCAAGGAGATGAGACAGGCGACCGTGCAGATATTGCGCAGTTTATTGACCTCGCTGCTGCTCAAAGCCTCTTCCGCCGTGCAATGGACGCTGTGATTGGAGCAATGCAAGAAGAGAGACGCGGCTCAGCAGAAGTCGAAGCTCTCAAGGCCTTAGCGGGAACAGCAGGCGCTGCCCGTCTAGATATCCAGAATGGATTTAATGCTCTTCCGGCTGAAACGCAGCTGAAGATCAAGTATAGCATGTGGGCGCTAGCTGGGCAGCAGATCGACCCTTCCTCTCCTCAGCCATACGACCGTTGCGATGGAGATGACGACTGGGCTGGCCGGATTATCCGCAATGAAGTTCAGATGGTTCCTGAAACAGCTGACCGTGCTGATATTGCTCATCATATCGACCTAGCTGCTGATGGAAGTATTTTCCGCCAAGCGCTTGATATCGTTGCAATGGGTGAAGCTGCTCTTTCGAGCTAATTGCAGCTTGTATAACGGGCCAGGTTTTCTCCTGGCCCCGTTTTCCAGAAACTTTCTCAAACTGGTCATTTCCATTTCTTGCTAAGATGCTAAGCATACGCAAATAACCTTAGACTCAAATTCTTTAACAATGATAAATTGTTTTGCCAGCAATGCAGGTCTTTCCTATGCAGGTTTTGCATGTGGAGAGACTCTTTAGAACCTCTTTGTTGAGATGGATTCTAAA